>JAHDDF010000206.1 GCA_020629475.1 Saprospiraceae bacterium | reverse complement strand
AAATCAGGTCGGACACGACCGACAGGTGCAAAGGGGCGTCAGTAAGGGCGCCCCGAAAATAAAAAAGGTTTCAAACACGAGGTCGGAACCGACCGACTATTCCCTAGCGGCGTCGCTAGAGGCGCCACACCGGACACCGAAATTTACTGCCCACCCCGTATCAAATGAATATACCCATTCAGCGGCTTACCCGCCTGTTGTTGCACACCCTCAACACGGTTTTCGAAGACCTTGCACTTGTAGAAATAAACACCCTCGTTCAAATCTTCACCCTTGAGGTTGGTGCCATTCCAACCCAAAGCAGGATCAGTGGATTCATACACCAATACACCCCAGCGATCATAAATCTTCATCTCAACCGATTCAATAAACCGGTAAGGGAAAGGGATGTAGAAATCATTGGCATTATCCCCGTTGGGGGTGAATACGTTCGGTAATTCGTAGAACGGACAGTTATCCACGCAAACGATATTACTGAAAATACTCTCGTTTCCGACGGAATCAACGGCGGTGACCGCATAGCATCCCGCTACCGAGGTGAAACTCGGTTGATGGATCAACTCCGTATTTTCCGCCCCGTTCAAGGTCTCGATAATGGTGTATTCCGCTCCGGGGTTAGGGGCGTAATACACGTTGTATTGTGCCACATCATCCGCACAAGTTTCATTTGGATTGGTCCATTCCAGTTCGTTCTCGATATTCTCCGAGGCGATGAACGTGGAAGTATCCGAACAAATATTCTCCACCATCAACTCCGGTGGACAAGGCGGAATGGTATCCAAGGGCGTTCCACAGGCTTCTTGGGAAAGATTAATCAATGGGTCAAGGACACCGATGATGCCGTAGGTTCCCACGGAACGTATGTAATAGCAATATTCCTCGTCGTTGATTAAGCCTTGGTCGGAGTATTCTTGAACCGTTGTAGTGGCTATGGAATCAAATACGGTAGCGCCCGGAAGTTTACGGAATACATGATATTCGTAATTTTCCCAAGGGACATCTTCTTCCCACGTAAGATTATTTGTCTCATCCGTAGAGGCAATGGTCAAATAAACGGACGAAGCTATATTGGTGGAGCCAAGCGGTTCATCCTCACCGGCTACGTAAAATTCGATTTGGTAACTGTACGGATTTTGAAGGGTGTTCAACCCTGAATCCACGAATAATGTATCATTAGCTTCCCAGAAAGTATTTGCCGTGAAAGTGGCACCCGGGCCTGGCGTTAAACCATTTTGCGTAATTCCTGAATTGCGAAGAACGCGATACGTGTAGGGCGGTGGATTCTGGATGGTGTCCAAATCCGTTGGCAGTGGTTTTGACCAGCGTACTTCCATTGTACCGGAAGCCGCATCCGTACTCAACACGCTCACGTTTGTAATCAGTGGGATATCACGGCTTAGTTGGACGCAAACCTCTTCCGACCTTAGGGATTGTACCCGGTTAAAAGGGTTTCCTCCCCCGGACGTTTGTGCGAATTCCGCAAGGATGCGATAACAGTATGCCCGTCCACGCTCTACTTCCGTATCCGTATAGGCGTAGCGCCCTCCGGATTGACCCGTCCAATCCAAGGCAATCAGGTCATAACCCGATAAGCCCGGGGCACAGGTATCCAAGGGGACATTCAAGCTGCCTTGTCGTCGCCAAATGGAAAAGCCTTGGAAATAATCATCTTCCGTATCCTCACAGAAGTAAGGGCTTTCCCAACTCAGATCCACTTGACCATTTCCTGGAGTCCCCTGTAAATCCTCAGGCATTGGACCCACTACTTTTATCCTGACGGTTTTCAAGGTGGTAAGCCCGAAGGTGTCTTGCGACGTATCGAAATTATCTTCCGCCTTAAACACAACGGAGTAGTATTGGTCCGAAATGACCTCACAAGGCGGTACCCAGAAGAACCGTCCGATATTCGGTTGAGGTTGGAAACCCGACAAAACCGTAAAGGTGGCGGGATCAGGTTCCAGCTCGAAAGGTCCTCCAAGAGCGGTTAGCTGTACATGCTGCAAGGGAAAATCGGGATCTGTTGCCGTAACGAGGAAGTCCACGGTGTCTCCCGCAATCACACAAATTTCATCTATGGTTTCGATTTCGGGAGGTTGGTTGTTTCCTTCCAAAATCCGGATTTGCATATCCCGGATGATGGTTGAAATCAGGTTTCCTTCCCGGTATTCCTTGATGAGTATGGCAATATTGTATTCTCCCACCCGTTGGGGTGAATCCCAGAGGAAGTCGCCCGTTATTTCATCCAAGGAAATCATGTTGTCGGGACCGGGTTCTATATTATCCGGGAATTGATAATTATTGACTTCCGTTCCTTCATCCATCATCGGTACGATGAGCTCGTATGCCAAGGAGTCCCCTTCTTGGTCAAAGGCGTTCGGGTTATGGATGAAAGGTTGCCCGACATACCCTACGTCAATAGGTGGCTGAAGGAGTAGGGGGGAGTTGTTATATCCTTGGAATTGAGGGTTTAAGAAAGTAAATTCCGTTTGGATAAAGAAGGCGATATTATCGGAATTCGGGAAATTCACGTTCAAGATGCCCCCGTTCCGGTTGGGATCGCGCATGGAAATGATGTAGGTAGCGCGTCCGGGATAAGTATGGGTGCCTTCGTAAAAATTGTATTTGATATCATTATCCAAAGGTTGCCCTTCCCCGTTTCCGTTGTTCCTGGTTAGCCATTCGCAAGTACCGTCACCCCAACAAATTTGCAGGGAATCCCTGTCCGCGGGTACGGAACTCGTTTTGGTATACGTTGTAATGGTCGCTTTTATGGTCAGATCCCCTATTTGCTGGACGGTAATTTCCCCCGCTCGATTATGGGTAGCGAAGGACTTTATTGCCGTAAGGCAAACCAAGGAGAAAATAATAACGGTAAGACGTAAAACTCCGTATTTCATACAATCATGGGCGTTGGTTCCGCGCAAGCACGGAAGGTTGAGTGCCAAGGGGCTTCAAGGCAAATGTACATCAAAAAGGAAAACGGAATTCAGACGGTATAAGTTGTTCGCTTTTAGGTAAAGTCGTCAAAAACGCCGTACCGCAAACAAAATTTGGTAGTTGGAAAAGTAAGGAATTAATAGATTCTTGTCAATTAGAAGCCACGGAATCTTATTATTTCCCGTTTGTTATTGCTAATTTCGGATCTTTCAACAAAACGAACTACCCCCATAAACACCTAACGCGGATTTTTTAGAAAGTAACATTACGTCACGGCGACCCAACGAAAAAACGTTAGCAAATGCCGAACTACAAGAGAATTTTGATCATGCGAACTACTCTGCCCACGTTTCTCTCATTGTGTTTGTTTTTGTTCTTAGGGAATTTTTCCTTCGCGCAAACTTACAATATGCCGGGAGGTACCATCAACACCTGTTCCGGTAATTTTAACGATTCAGGAGGATCGGGAAATGCACCAAGTGCGGATTATGGAAATAATGAGACAACCATAACGACTTTCTGTTCCAATACGGCTGACCCCATCGTTATAACGTTCAGTGAATTCTCCCTAGAAAACGGATGGGATTTTTTGAATGTGTATAATGGCCCAAACACGGGTTCGCCCTTGATTGGGATTTACACGGGGACGGCCGGTCCGGGAACGGTGGTATCCGCAGGTTCTTGCTTGACTTTTGAAATGGATTCGGACGGGACCATTACGGACTCGGGCTGGGAAGCGACCATCGTTTGTTCCGCCTGTCCCGGCATTGAGCCTACTTGTTCACCCAATCCCCCGGATGCCTGTTCCGATGCCTGTTCCCTAGGAACCCTTTCCGCACCTGCGCCTTGTGATGGCTTTGGTGGCGGTGGAGGAACCGTAAGTAATACTTTCTGCCTTACTAATATCGGGGCAACAGCGGAAAATCCTTACACCACGCTTATCGGTTGTGAAGACGGAAACGATATGGCTAGCCCTGCTGCCGATGTTTGGTATAGCTTTGTAGCTACTGCTAATGAAACGACCTTTGACGTAAGTGGTCTTGCTAATCCAAGTATCGGGGTTTACGAAGGGAATAATTGTAATACCATGGTAGGACGTGGTTGTGATAACGGGAACGGTAGTTTATCTTTTACCCTGACACCAACAGCTCCGGGAACTACGTATTTCGTTCAGATTTCAGGTGGAGATGAATTGGATCAAGCGGAATTCCAACTTACCATAAGTAGTACGCAAAATTGTACGAACTGTTTGATTAGTTCTTCTATCGTTACAAACCCGGCTCCGGTTAATGGTACTTACCAACCCGGACAAGTGGTGAATTTCTGTTATACGGTTGAAGAGTGGACGGCAACCTCCATTAACTGGTTCCACTCCGTTGTTCCTACACCGGGTGATGCTTGGGATGCTTCTACCATTACGCCTACCACTACACCCGCATCTTGTGACGGGAACGGTACTTGGGGGTGGTATAACTCATTTACGGGGACGAATTCAAATACAATTAATCCCGGAACAGTAGGGCCGGGTTGGGCATACGAACAACCGGACGGGGATACAAATCCGGGACTGGATAGTAATCCCGGAAATAACTGGGGGGATGATTGTAACGGTCCCGGAAATACCTGGACCTTCTGTTTTGATATTACGGTTGATGGTTGTCCTCCGAATACCGCAGGGGATGATTTAAGCATGACCATCGACACTTATTCCGATAGTGAAACGGGTGGTTACGGTTCACCGGCTTGTGATTCTGATCCTAGCACGGTATCCTTCACCTCCATTGCTTGTTGTGAAGCACCGACCCTGTCCCAAACGATAGAATGTAATGACTTGCTTGACGGTACGATAACAGCATCACCGAATACGCCTGATGGTCCTTATGATTGGTCATGGTCGGGTCCTTCATCCGGTTCATCCAATAATGAAGCGGGTGGTATTACCATTACGGGACTTGCCAACGGTACCTATACGGTAACGGTTTCTGATAATAACTCCTGCGTGGCTACGGAATCAATCACCGTAGGTGATTTGAACATTAACCCGGATGCGGGTTCTAATGTTACGATTTGCCCGGGAGGCTCCACCACCCTCGGCGGGAATCCGGTGTACGGGGTAGCAGGGGCTACCTTTGCTTGGTCAAATGGTGCAGGTTCAGGAACCTTTAACGGAGGAACAAACGGACAAGTTACCGTTTCCCCGGCAAGTACTACTACATATACGGTTACCGTAACGGATGGACCTTGTTCCAATACCGCAAGTGTTACCGTAACGGTTGAGGATGTCACCGATCCCGTCGCCGTTTGCCAGGATGTTACCGTTCAGTTGGATGCCGCAGGTAATGGATCCATTACTACGGGAGATATAGACAATGGTTCCTCCGACAATTGTACCCTGGCAAGCCTTGCTTTGGATATAACCTCTTTTACTTGTGCTGATGTAGGGTCCAATACCGTTGTTTTAACGGCTACCGATGGGGTAGGAAATACGGGGACTTGTGCTGCTACGGTTACCGTAGAGGATAATGTAAACCCTACTGCCGTTTGTCAGGATATTACCGTTCAATTGGATGGCACGGGTAATGCTTCAATCGTGGCGGCGGATATAGACAATGGCTCAAGTGATGCTTGTGGTATCCAAGGATTGGCAATTGATGTAACTTCCTTTACTTGCGCTGAAGTAGGTGCTAATACCGTAATTTTAACGGTTACGGATAACAATACGAATACCGCCACTTGTGCGGCAACGGTTACGGTACAAGATATGGTACCTCCTACGATGGTTTGCCAAGATATTACGGTTCAGTTGGACGCCACAGGAAATGCTTCCATTACAACAACCGATATAGATAACGGGTCTTCCGATAATTGTAATCTAGCAAGTCTTGCCTTGGATATTACCGCCTTTGCTTGTGGTGATGTAGGGGCAAATACGGTGACCCTTACGGGAACGGACGATTCAGGAAATACGGCGACTTGTGCTGCCACGGTTACGGTTGAGGATAATATTGATCCTACTGCCGTTTGTCAAGATATTACCGTTCAGTTGGACGGTTCCGGAAACGCTACTATTACCACCACCGATATAGATAATGGCTCTTCCGATAATTGTTCTATCCAATCCTTGGCATTGGATATTACCTCCTTCACTTGTGCGGAGGTGGGTGATAATACGGTTACCCTTACCGCAACGGACGTAAACGGGAATACCGGTACTTGTACGGCAACCGTAACCGTTGAGGATACGGAAGCACCGGTTGCCGTTTGTCAACCCATTACCATCCAGCTGGACGCAACCGGGAATGCTTCCATCGTAGCGGTGGACGTGGACGGTGGTTCCACGGATAATTGCGCCATCGCATCCATTGATGTAACACCAAATACTTTTGATTGTGTGGATGCTGATGTAGGAGATATTGTGGTTACCTTAACCGTGACGGATGTAGGAGGAAATACGGCAACATGTACGACAGAGGTTACGGTTGACGATGTAACTCCTCCAACCGCGATTTGCCAAGATTTGACACTTCAGCTTGATGGTGTTACCGGTGATGTAACCATTACCCCGCTTGATGTAGATAATGGTTCAACCGATGAGTGTATCATCGATAATTACCAACTTTCACAGGAGACATTTACCTGTGCCGATGTAGGGACGAATACGGTTACTCTTACCGTAAGTGATTCCGGTCAATCTTCTACGTGCTCGGCAAATATCACGATTGAAGATGTCACGCCCCCTACTGCGATTTGCCAAGATATTACTGTCCAATTGGATAATTTTGGGAGTGATATTACCATCACGGGAGTTATGATCAACAATGGCTCTTTTGATGTTTGTGGAATTGCCTCAACAACGGTCTCTCCTAATGTCTTTAATTGTGATGATGTTGGTGATAATGCGGTTACTTTAACCGTAACGGATGTGAATGGAAACTCTTCCACTTGTACGGCTACCGTTACGGTAGAGGATAATGTTCCTCCAACGGCAAATTGCCAAGACATTACCGTTCAACTTGACGCTACAGGAAATGTAACCATCCTTCCGGCAGATGTAGATGATTTATCCAAGGATAACTGTTCCAATGTTACCCTTTCCTTAGACCAAGATGCATTCGATTGTACCCATGTCGGTGCCGTAAATGTTGTGACTTTAACAGTGGAAGACGAAGGTGGTAATACGAGTAGTTGTATGGCGCAAGTAACCGTTGAGGATCCGAATATTCCTAATGCGATATGCCAAGATATTACCGTGCAACTAGATGCGGCAGGTAATGCGACCATTACTACTGCTGATATCGATAATGGCTCAACTGTAGTTTGTGGTCCTCCATTATTGGGTATAGACCAAAACGCGTTTACCTGTGCGGACGTAGGAGATAATACGGTTACCCTAACCGTTTCTGATGCCAGTGGTAATATGTCCACTTGTACCGCAACCGTCACGGTTGAGGAAACATTACCTCCAACTGCCGTTTGTCAAGATATCACCGTTCAGTTGGATGGTACAGGAAATGCTACGATTACTGAAACGGATATTGATAATGGCTCTTCGGATAACTGCGCCATTCAAACAATAGCGATAGATATCAATGCCTTTGATTGCTCAATGTTAGGTGCGAATACGGTTACCTTAACGGTTACGGATGTAGCAGGTAATACCGCTACTTGTACTTCAGAAGTGACTGTAGAAGACACGGAATTACCAACGGCATTATGCCAAGATTTAACGATTCAATTAGACGCTACAGGAAACGCTACGATTACGGAAGTGGATATCGATAACGGTTCCTCGGATA
>JAHDDF010000751.1 GCA_020629475.1 Saprospiraceae bacterium | reverse complement strand
TGCTTAAATTGTGTTCCGATGAAAAAGGACAAGAAAGAGAAAAACGAAAAAATCCGTCGTCGTTACGACGAGGAATTCAAACGCAACGCGGTAGGTCTTATCTCGGAGGATCGAAGTGCGGCATCCGTGGCGAAGTCCCTGGGTATCGACAAGAGCCTACTTTACCAATGGCGTAGGAAATACGGTAAGGGACCGAAGGTGGTCGAGGTGGCGGAGGATGAACTTACGCAACTCAGGAAGAAGGTTCTCGAATTGGAGGAGGAGCGTGAGATATTAAAAAAAGCCTTGAGCATTTTCAGCCGAAAGACCGGAAAGTGACCTACGCACTCATCCAAGACCTATCCGGGGAGCATCGTGTAAAACGGCTCTGCTCCGCCCTTTGCGTTTCCACGAGCGCGTTTTACGCCTACCGTTCAGGGGAGAGCCATCGCCCCGGCGAGGAAAAACTCGAACAGGCGGCGCGCGTAGCCGAAATTTTCCTTGAACACAAGCGGCGATACGGGAGCAGACGCATCGTTAAGGAATTGAAGGCGACCGGGACGGATATCGGTAGAAAACGGGTCCGGGGCATCATGAACGAACTAGGAATCAAGGCGATACAGCCGAAGTCCTTCGTTCCGAAAACCACCGTCCCTTGTGATTCCCTACTACGGAGCCCCAACCTTTTACTTGGGAAGGGAACGTTTCCCACGGGCATCAACCAAGTCATCGTGGGCGACATCACCTACTTGGCACTTGCGGACGGGGGATGGCTTTACCTCTGCGTTTGGATGGACTTGTTCAGCCGCCGCATCGTGGGGTGGTCATTGGAGGACAACATGGGCGCGGGGATGGTCAAGGCGGCATTGGGAATGTGCGTCCGGAGGAGGAAACCGCCTCGCGGGACGATCATCCACTCGGACGGCGGAGGGCAAATGGTGGCTATCGTTTTCCGGGATCTAATCAAGGAAAACGGCTTTCGCCAAAGCATGACCCGAAAGGACAACCATTACGACAACGCGTATATCGAATCACTATTCAGTCGTTTCAAGGCGGAATTAATGACGGATTACCCCGCCTTTACCGACTTGGACGACGCAAGGAAAAGGGTATTCGAGTACATCGAAGGATACTACAACGTAAAAAGAAGGCATTCCTCCTTGGGTTATTTGAGTCCCAAGCAGTACGAGGAAAATTTATAGTTGTATTATGTGGTTATATTTATTCAATAACGCGCAGGAGTGGCTTATTCCGTGTCCGGCAAAAGGGAACCACCTCA
>JAHDDF010000205.1 GCA_020629475.1 Saprospiraceae bacterium | reverse complement strand
ATTTGCCAGGATATAACAGTTCAGTTGGATGCGGCGGGCAGCGTAACCATCGCGGCGGTAGATGTAGACAATGGTTCGTCGGATAATTGTGCGGTTCAATCCTTGGTCTTGGACCAGACGGCATTTGATTGTAATGATGTAGGTGATAATACGGTAATCTTAACCGTTACGGATATTAACGGAAATACGTCTACTTGTACTTCCACGGTTACTATCGAGGATGCCCAAAATCCGTCTGCTACTTGTCAAGATATTACCATTCAGTTGGATGCTACAGGTAATGCATCAATTACCTCTACCGACATAAATAACGGCTCTGCAGGAAACTGCGGTATTCAATCCTTGGATTTGGATATTACCGATTTTACCTGCGCGGATGTGGGCGATAATACGGTAACCCTCACCGTTACGGATGTGAATGGAAATACGTCCACTTGTACGTCCACGGTAACTGTTGAGGATAACGTGGCACCGGTGGCAATTTGTCAAGACTTTACCGTAACCCTTGATCCTTCAGGCACTGCCGTTGTTGATCCTGCGGATATTGATAATGGTTCGACGGATGCTTGCGGAATTCAATCTTTGGCATTGGATCAAACCGCTTTTGACTGTACCTCACCCGGGGATAATACGGTTATCTTGACCGTTACGGACGTGAACGGAAATACGGCTACTTGTACGGCGACGGTTACCGTACCTCCCGTACCGAATGCGTTTAAACGCTAGACACTTTTGCGGGGCGTAAAATGAAGGATGCCTGTTTTTCGCGAATTTTCGCGAAAAACAGGCATTTTTTTTAGTTTGAAATTAAGCCCGAAATGAGGCTAAATAAGTTCGGGGGGCGTACCTTCACCGCCGCAAACCAAACCTAACCGATAATGCCTAAACCAACCGTTCTAGTAACCGGTGCCGGGGGGCAATTGGGCTCCGTCCTTGTCTCAGCTTTAGCAAAGAAACATGGACCCGAGAATATTTGTGCCACGGATGTAAGGGAAATTCATTTGCCCTTGGTCCGAACCGGAATTTTGGACGTAACCGATAAGGATGCCGTATCCACGTATATCAAGGATAATGGAATTAACCGTATTTATCATTTAGCGGCTATTCTTTCCGCTAGAGGTGAGTCTAACCCTATATTAACTTGGAATATTAATACGGGGGGATGGTTAAATATTTTGGAAGCTTCTAGGGAATTAAAAGTGGAACGGCTGTTTTTTCCCTCAACGATAGGGGTTTTTGGTCCAACGACCCCAAAGAAGAATACCCCCCAAGATACCATTTTACAACCCACCACAGTTTATGGGATCAGTAAGCAAATCGGGGAAAATTGGGGTTTGTATTATTTTAATAGATATGGCTTGGATGTTCGGTCCCTTCGTTATCCGGGACTGATTAGCTATGATACACCACCCGGTGGCGGGACTACGGATTACGCCATTGATATTTTTCATAAAGCGGTAAAGGGTGAATCATTCACTTGCTTTTTGAGGGAAGATACCGAATTGCCGATGATGTACATGGATGATGCGGTACGGGCTACTTTAGAATTAATGGAAGCCGATAAGGAAAAATTATCCGTTAGGACTTCCTACAATTTATCGGCAATGAGTTTTTCCCCTAGGGATTTATTTGATGCCATAAAAAACAGGATTCCTGAATTCTCCATTACATATGAACCTGATTTTAGGCAATCCATTGCCGATTCTTGGGTCAATAGCGTCAATGATTCCCGCGCAAGGGAGGATTGGGCATGGAAACCGGAATACGGAATGGAGGAATTGGTTAATATTATGCTTGATAATTTATAATTTGAATCGAATATGTACGGAAAGGTAAAAGATGGGTTAACGGAGGAATTGAAGGAAATCCGTGAAGCAGGGCTTTACAAGGAAGAACGGATTATTACCACTCCGCAATCGGCTGAAATCAGAACGACGAAAGGGATCGAGGTCCTTAATTTTTGTGCCAATAATTACTTGGGACTATCTTCCCATCCCATGGTGGTTCAGGCAGCGAAGGATGCTATTGATACGCATGGCTATGGTATGTCTTCCGTTCGATTCATTTGTGGAACCCAAGACATCCACAAGGAACTCGAGGCAAAAATTTCAGAGTTTCTCGGGATGGAGGATACAATCCTTTATGCTGCGGCGTTCGATGCCAACGGTGGCGTATTTGAACCCATTTTAGGAAAAGAGGATGCCATTATTTCCGATGCGTTAAACCATGCCTCCATCATTGATGGTATCCGCTTGTGTAAGGCGGCACGTTACCGGTTTAACCATAATGACATGGAGGATTTGGAAGCGAAGTTAAAAGAGGCTTCCGGCGCAAGAAGAAGATTGATTGCGACGGATGGTTCTTTTTCCATGGACGGTACCATTGCCCAATTAGACAAGATCTGTGATTTGGCGGATAAGTACGATGCCTTGGTCATGGTAGATGAGTGCCATTCCACCGGTTTTCTGGGGAAAACGGGTAGAGGGACCCATGAATATAGGGATGTGATGGGAAGAGTTGATATTATTACGGGAACCCTCGGTAAAGCACTAGGCGGTGCTTCAGGTGGTTTTACTGCCGCAAGGAAGGAAATAGTGGATATGCTGCGTCAAAAATCCCGTCCTTATCTATTCTCCAATACCGTTGCGCCCTCAATCGTGGGTGCATCGATTAAAGTCATGGATCTTTTAATGAACTCAACCGAGCTCAGGGATAAACTGGAGGAAAACACGAAATTCTTCAGGGAGGAAATGACCAAGGCCGGATTTGATATCATTCCCGGTGAACATCCTATTGTTCCCATTATGCTTTATGATGCACCATTGGCACAAGAATTCGCCTCTAAATTACTGGACGAAGGAATTTACGTAATCGGGTTTTTCTACCCTGTAGTCCCAAAAGGGAAAGCTAGGATAAGGGTACAGTTATCCGCCGGCCACGAACGTGTGCATCTTGAAAATGCCGTTGCGGCATTTACTAAAGTAGGTAAGGAGTTAGGGGTGCTCAAGTAAGTTTTCTTCATTCCTGTGTCAATACAAAAAGAAAGGCGCCGTCCAAAATGGATAGCGCCTTTTCTAATAATGCCTGAATATAATTCTTACTCTCTTATTTTTATGAATTTACGGACAAGGCTTCTTCTGCCTTCCGTTTTCATGTATATGAAATAGGTACCTTCCGCCAAATCATCAATATCCATTTGGAAGGTATTAATTCCTTCTACCAAATTCATGGTTTGATTTCTTAAAACCTTTCCTACCGCATCGGATATTAGGAGTTCCAATTTCTGGTCTTCCTTACCCTCCTCAACTACCAATTGGACGTTCAGGATATCCCTTGTAGGTTGCGGGAATATTAATACATTATGGAATACCTCGTCATTACGAAGTACGAGAATGACGGGGGAGAACTCGTAAGTACCATCAAAATCTATGATTCTTAATCGATAGTAACCGGCATCAAGCGGGGTCTCATCCGTGTAAATATAGGTTTGTTCCTCAACGGAATTACCTACGGCCTCTACGGCACCAATGGATTCAAAATCCCTGTCAGGGGAAGTAGAACGTTGAATCTCGAAAACCCTGGTATTCTCTTCCGTTGCCGTTGTCCACTTAAGCAAGTTGTTGGATTGTTGCGGAACACCATAAAAGGAGGTCAATTCTACGGGAAGTACACCTGAATTGGTGCCACCTCCACCGCCTCCGCCACCACCGGAGAAACTATTGACCGCAAATTCCGAGCAGTGGTATGACAAGAACGGTGAGTAAACCCAACTGGATGTGCTAGGGGAACCTCCGTTAGCGAGTTGGGTGAATTCCGTAATATCAACGTTGGAGTGCCCGGTTGACGGGTTTGGATCCTCGTTGGTCGCAATCTTAAAGAAATACATGTCCTGGTGGGATGGTAAACTACCGTTAGTGAAGGAAGTAACCAAGGATTGTACCGACGTAAAGTCTGCCGTCATATAGTAGAATCTTACCAGAACGGGTGCCGTAGGTTGATTGGTTGGTGTTACATCCCAGTAACGACCCATTACACCCCAACCGTCAGGATTACTTACGTATGGTGCCGAGGATAAGTCAACGGCTCCTGCATTTCCTCCTACGGATAGCATAAAGGTTCCGTCACCCGGCGTTCCTATATCTTGTCCTCCCGTATAAATGGAGAGTAGAAGATAGTCCGCGAAATCATAATAGTGGGTCCAACCGAATCCATCCGTACAGGATGAGATAGCGAACCTAAGAACGCCATCGGTAGGTGGAATCACGGAACTGGCATAGTCGCAAGTAGGGAAGCATCCCGCAGGAGCGGTATATAAACTCTCCTCCGTTAGCGTACAAGTGGTTGGGGCTTCTTGGATGAAGACGCTTACATCCACGGGCATCCCGTCCGCGATTAAAGTATTGTCGATGTTTACCGTAAAGGAAGAAACGGAAGTAGGTAAGAATTGGGTCATGTTGAATGAACCAACCGTGATGTCAAGTGTACTTCCCGCCGGAGGATTATCCATAAGGATGGTCAATTCCAAATCGTAAACGGATTGGGAACCATCCCACTCACAGGTAAGGGGAGAGCCAACGGTGAAACCTGTGATGCAACTTCCCGCAGGTTCACAGGGACTTGGAGCCAAGAAGGCATCCGTCGAAGTATCCGTACAATCTACGCTTCCGCTTATGGTAGCGGTAATATCTTTCATTAAACCATCCGCCGCATTGCCGGAAACGGTAACCAAAGCAGTACCGTTTGCCCCGAGAAGGGAAACGTTTTCAACGACTCCACCGACATTCACGGCTAGGTTGTCTCCTGCTTGTGCTCCGGAATAGCTAACGCTTATGTCTACGTCATATAATGATGCTACACCATTCCAAGTACATTCCCCTAAGTCGGAAACAGTGATGGAATTAATGATACATGCTGCCGGAGGACAAGCAATCGGTGCGGTTACAAGGTTTGTTTCCGTTAGTGTACAGCTTGATTCCGCAGTGAAATATGCATTGGCATCATAGGTTAGACCGTTTGCTGTTAATCCGGTGAAGGATACGGTAGCAATACCGCTCCCTGCGGATGTATTCACCTGTTGGATGTTGGGGCCGATACTTGCTTGAAGGGTACCACCTCCACTATTTGAATATGCAACTTCCAAGTCAATATCATAGGTGGAGTTGGAACCATCCCACATACAAGCGGATTGTGATGCAATGGTAATATTATCAATGGAACATGATGCTCCAGGACAAGGTGATGGTGCGGTCAAGAACGCGAAATCGGAAAGACCGCAACCCGTATCCGCCGCAAATTGCGTAATTAAGTAAAGGGAAGCACCATTTGCCGGTATTCCGAAGAAATCAACCAAAAGGGTTCCCGCTCCGGGAGTGGTGGGAACGGATTGGAAATTGGAACCAAGATAAACGTTCATATTTCCGCCAGGGCCATCGACGTAATCAATGGCTATCGTTACGTCAAACGTGGAATTGGAACCATCCCATTGACAAGCAGACATATAATCTACCGCAAGATTGGTAACCGCGCACACGGGAGGGCCACAAGGTGCCGGCGCCGTATACAAACCTACTGCGGTATTTGTACATTCGGGTTCCGCGGTAAAGGTTGCGGAAACGTCAATGGGCCCACCCGTAGCAGGTGTTCCGGTGAGGGAAACTACTTTTGAGTCACTCAAAACGGAATAAGATACGTTTCCTGAGGAGGCGCCATGTGTAAAGTAAATATCACCAACGGCTGCCGGAGGGCTACCACCGTCATTGGGGGGTGATACATAATTAATTCTAATATCCACGTCATATACGGATTGCCCGAAAGCATTCACGTAGCAAGCCGTCATGTTTTCCACCTCAAATGAAATGGAGCATTCCGGGTTTGGATTACAATCCGCGGGTGCTTGGTATAAATTAGGGACGGTCATGCTACATCCCGAGTTTGCGGAAAATGAAGCCGTTACGTCCACGAATTGACCATCAGCGGTAAGGTTGGGGATGATAACCTCCTTGAAAGAGGCATTATCATCATATCCCACTTGAATAACCGTACCGTTCAAATCGATGTTCATGACACCCGAACTAGGGGCGTCTTGATAATCAATTCGAAGCGTTACATTATACTTGGCGGTAAAATTATCCCAGATACAAGCGGATAAGCTTATTACGGAGATGTTGGTAATGTCGCAGGCAAAGTCTTCCGCGACGGCTTCGGTACATTCCGGTTCTGCAGGCTCAGGAAGTTCCGTTGCCGCAAACGATGCGAAGCAAAAAGTGATTAACGCAAGTAGCGTTAGTGTAAAATGTCTCATAATATTCAGGCTTTCATGCTCACTCCGGAGCAGTATGTTATGGCTAGTTACAGATTTTACTTAATCGCGAATTTTTGAATACCCTTACTTTATGACAGGGGAACCTGACATAAAAAAGAATTTCTTTATGTATTCGTAAAAGGGAGGAAAGATCGCATTAATAAAAATCAAATATGATGCCAATTTCCCGATTCGTGACAAGCAAATGCCAAGGGGAGAGGCTTTCGTAATTCATTTGTTGTCAACAACAGGATTACGAATCGAGAGTGTATGCCTGAAAAATGTTACTTCGTTTTTTTACCTTGTTTTCATTCAGAATATATCTAGAGGCCATTTGGGATAATCAAATCTGTACTTTTTGTAATGCATAAACTTTGCCGTTTATCCTCAGAAATATTATCATTTGTATGAAAAGGTGACAAAGCATTAATCGCGGCTCTTTCAATCAAGTTTGTTGTTTCGTTTTTTATATAATTGATTTGTAGTTGTTTATGTGGTTGTTTGGGTTTTTGTTAATGATGCCTTTGTAATGAAAAAATTAGGAATAATGACTGATTTTTAGTTTTCGATTCAATATTTCATCCTTTAAGTAAAACAATTTCCCGTCTTATCGATTTATCTTTGGACTGCCTTAGTCCTGCCAAATTTTACCTCCATTTTCTAAGTAATAAATTATTGAGGATGCATTATCCCAAGGAGGTTGTTATAGGTGATATTACCGTCAGGGACGGATTTCAGCACGAGGAAAAATTTATTCCTACCGCGGCAAAGATTTGGCTTGCTGAGGAATTATTGCTTTGTGGTTTCAGGAATATAGAGGTAACCAACCTAGGAAATCCTAAAGGAATGCCCCAATTTTCCGATGCGGATGAGGTCTTGAAGGCATTGCATACCTCAAAGAAGGTAAAACATTTAATTCCTGAATCTACCATTACCGCGGTAACCATCCGTGAGAAAGCCGTGGAAAGGGCTATTGAGGCACGAAAGGAAGGATATGGTCCGGATAGGATTTTATTAATGGTCTCGACGAGTGAGTCACACCAAATCAAAAATTCAGGTTTAACCCTTAAGCAATATTGGAAACTAGCGGAGGAGCAAATCAAGCTTGCCAATGATGCGGGAATCAAGGTAAACGGAACCGTAAGTACCATTTGGGGATGCCCCATTGAAGGGCCTACCGAAATGAGCAAAGCCATCGAGTTTACCCAAAGGTGGTTCGATATAGGCGCACATGACGTAGAACACGCGGATCATGACGGCTCCGCTTCCCCGGATCGGATTTACAAGTATTTTTCCATGTTAATGGACGCCATTCCTGATCCCTCCAAGCACATCGTCCATTTCCATACCACTAGGGGCTGGGGTCTTGCCAACGTCCTTGCAGCGCTTCAAGCGGGAATGACCCACTACGAGTCCACCATGGGCGGAATTGGCGGACAGCCCGCGAATTTCGTGGATGGGGTTCCTGTA
>JAHDDF010000750.1 GCA_020629475.1 Saprospiraceae bacterium | reverse complement strand
CCATTATCGTTCGTAACGGAAAGTTGATTTGAATTCTGTGCCAACTCCGGAACGGGAGGCAATTCGTAAACGGTTACCGTCAAGGTATCCAATGACTGTAGGCTCTGAACCGTTGCGATTGTAACCGATCCGTCGAGATTACCATTTCCAAAGGAATAATTCCCTGCTCCATTATCGATATTGATGGTAAAATCACCCAGATTATCATTCGGGGAACCGACAAGAGGCAGAAACTCATCTTCATCCCATACCGTAAAGCCGAAAGTCAAACCTCCAGTAGGAATCGAAAGTCCGGTCCAACAATAGCTATCCGTTTCATTGGCCGTAGCCAAATTGATCCCTGCTATTTGAATGAAAGGATCAGGACAGGGAAACCCGGTAATTCCGGCACAACCACAAGCCGCTTCTTCCACATCACCACAATATCCATCCGAAATATTATTGACACATATTTCCGTTACCACATAATCATAGACCGTCGTTTGTAATACAATATCATAAGAACCGGGATCATTGTATTGATACGAAACCGTCTTATCCGTACTGGTTTGATTACCATCCAAACTCCACAGCCATTCCGTGGGTTGATCCGGATTGAAATCCTGTGTCGCCGTCAAATCATCCGCTATGGAACCACATCCGGTAAATACGTTGAAATCAATGGCCAGACTAGGAGGCAGGACAGTTAGCTCGGCCGTATAGGTCTGTTCATAATCGTCAATATTACTGTTCAATGCGGAAACGAAGACATCCGCCAATAAACGGATGGTAATCGTATAATTTCCGGGAGCGACATTAGGTGTACCGCATATTCGGATACACCCCAATTCAGAATCGGGTGGATTACTACTCGGCTGATAGGTACAGTCGGGAAGATTACAGGACCACTCCAGACCACTGGGTAAATTGACCAGTTCTATGATATCCACATTCAATAATGTGATATCACTTGTAATTGGGTCAGTAACCGTAAATGTCTCCGGCATATAAAAGGTAACCGATTCATCATATGGCTCACCGACTTGGGCATTGGGAATCGTCTCGGGGCATAAACCACCATCGGGTTGAAGGGTCGGACAATTCGCATCAGGCGTACATGTGCCGCAATTGGTATTTCCCGGTTGGGCCCATAGGCTCCATGAAAGGAAAAAGAAAAAAACCAAGAGTAAGTGTTTAGGATACATAAAAAAGGGATTTTTATCGAAAAGCCTAAAATAACCAATTTCGATAAAAATCCCTTTTAATCCGAATTAAAAAACTG
>JAHDDF010000204.1 GCA_020629475.1 Saprospiraceae bacterium | reverse complement strand
CTTATAGAATTAAATGTCCGTACGGAATTCATCTATCGGGCTTCTTGCTTCCTTAAATGAAGGAGCATTAAGTGCATTGAAAACCTCAGGGCATTCCTTCTCTAATAATTCAAAAGCCTTATCACGTTGCTTTTCTGATCCCACAATATCACCGGGGCCTCCCAATAGGCAGTTTTGGAACTCGGCAAAAGCGGCTCCGGCACTTAATTCGTCATTCCGGGTCGCTACTTGAGCAAAATTGGCTTCCTTTCCGCACTTACACCATTCTTTGGACGCCTTTGCCGGATTCAGTCCAACCCCTTCACCGCATGAAACTAGAAATAGCATGCACACAAAACCTACAAAGTGAATTCGCATCATCGCAAAATGTTTTTACCTAATTATGAATGTTATTAAATCTCTCCCCAATCTATACTTGATTAGTAAGAGACCAAAATTCCGCGCCTGTCATGTTCTGAACGGTAGGAAATATGTTCTGAATGGTAAGTCGGAATCCAAAATCAAAGCATTTCTAATCGAAGAATGAGGAGTTTGACAAAAAATCAAGACCTATTTTACCTTGGCATTAATTATTTACTACGTACTTTAGGCTGTATTAAAAGACGAAATAGATTGTACTATACTTCTAACCGGAAACGTCAAAGACAATCTTGAATCCACCCTACCCTTACATCGCGAATCTAAACCACAATTGCATGAAAACGTACGTTCATGTTTTTTGCCTAGTACTATTCCCTTTTTTAGCCTTCGCCCAAGGTCCCGGAGACGTCCAAGCCGGCGGATTCATTTACGGATGGAGTGCATTTGATAGTTCGCATGAAACCGGGCTTGGAGAAAAAACCATTACCCATAATTTTACCGGGATCCGGGATATAAAACACGCACCCGCTATCGGGGAACATCCTAGGATTTTCTTTGATGCAACGGACATTCCGGATATTCAAAACCGCTTGGCGAATACAGCATCCGGACAATCCGTAGCTGCCCAAATTCATGCCTACACTACCCTTCTTAATCTAGGATATACCGCAGGGGGTTACAGCCAAAGCGCTACCTACGCTTTAGATGCCGACGGGGAACGTTACATCGCAAATGCAGGCTTTTGGGACTCTAGTAGTCAATACGCAAAACTCATCAGTGGGGATGCTACAGTATGGGATGCGGAAACCGTAAAAAGGCGGCATATTACTTCCTGCATGATGGCTTTGGAAGCGTTCGAATGCCTCATGAACCAAGGAACTACCGATCCCGATACCGGTGAATCCTATGCTGACCGTGCCGCCGACTTAGCAACCGCTATGGCTTTTTGGGCAAGCCTTGCCATTGCGGATACTAACGTTGACCCGGCAAATTACAACCTTTTAGGAGGGACGCATTATGCTCTAGCCTATGATTTAGCGTACAATTTTATGACTACCGCACAGCAAGACCTTTGTCGGCAGGCTATCGCTAAAATCATTCCTGCTGAACCGCTTCATGGTGGTGAATTACATGCATTCGTAAATGCCTCAAATTGGTCTACCCTAAATTCTTTTGAAATTATCATTAATCTTTCCATTGAAGGGGAAACCGGATACAACGCTACCCTCACTTCACAATGGGTGCGTGCATTGCACAACTTCATTACATACGGTTGGTACCCTTCAGGGGCGGGATTGGAAGGCCTTGGAAAAAATTACCAATTTACGACCACCATGATTGCCTTGGCAAAAAGAGGATATAGTCTTCTTGGACACCCACACGTAAGGGCATACGGAGAGGAATTTTTGCCCGCCATTACACAGCCTTTCGGGCATGGTTTTACCTCTTATGATGTTTGGGGCGGCAGTGGATATCATGACGAAAAAGGAGGTTATAAATTTAGTCCCGCTGATGCAGTAGGTTTGAAATGGGCATTTCCCAATAGCCAAAGAATTGATTTCGTATGGAGGAATTATATTGAAAAAGCATGGGATTTATCTTCAACGGGCTATGTATACCAGCAAATAAGACCGGACGATAGTTATTATAATTACCTTCTTCCCGCCGCTATCTTTTGCCAGGATTATACTGCAGGTTCTTGGGCATCCCAAGCCTCCACGGAAATACCGCAAGATTATTTTGCACCGGATCGTGGATTAGCCGTTATGCGTTCCGGTACGGATGCGGATGACCTTGCTGTTCAATTCCATTGCCGTCAAGATATGGGCGGACATACGCACGGTGATCGAAATGATTTTACGCTTAGCGCTCTTGGGAGAATTTGGTTCAGGAAATCCTACGGGGGAAGTCAATTCCAACCCACTAGCTTCCATAGCTGTATCTTAATTGATGACCTAGGCGTAGGTGTCGGTGATCCGGACGGGGATAAATGCCGCCAACCCGGAACCATCATGGATTGGTCGCCTAGTTCAAACATGACTAAAATCGCAGGCGATGCCACTTACGCATACACCTGGGAATGGCATTGGTCGCCACAGCCGGACGGAAGTGATCACCCTTGGTTGGGAAGCAATAATTGGGAAAAGGTTTTGGAGACATGGAATGACTTCCAATACCAACCGAAAACCGAATCCTACTATAGTCTACCGTTCTATGACTGGCCGCATTGGCACCAAGAAAACCGCTTTGAAAGAATGGTAAAACGTCCGTACAACCCTATGGAAAAAGTCCATAGAACCCTAGGAGTTTTCAAGGGGGAATGTCCTTGGGTTTTGGTTACGGATGATTTAAGAAAAGATGCCAATACGCATAATTTCAAATGGTTGGGACAAATCGCGAGGGACTTAACCATTGAAAGTACGGACGTAAATTTGGTTGATTCCGATTACAGATGTGATATCATACTTGCCGAACCCGCCGGAACCGGAAATAGAAGACTGTTGGTAAGAGTGCTTCATAACGAAGGTTATACCGGCGCCGGTGCGCCCGGATATACGGAGTTAAACCCGTACATCGATTACTTCTCCGGCTTACCCTACACCTCGAATCCGAATTTGGATCGTCCCCGGTTGATTATCGAATCCAATTCCGTGGAGCCGGATTTCAAGGTGATGCTCTTCCCTTTCACTCAAGGAGATCCGCTTCCACAAACTACTTGGAATGCAACGGGCGATACCCTTACATTCTCTTGCGGAATGGATGATTACCGTATCGCTTTCGAGGACATTTCCGGAAGAACGGATTTTCATATCGTAAATGATGTGCTTCCTGTTGAATGGGGTGATTTTTACGGAAAAATCGAGGAGCGAGGTAACAGGTTATATTGGAACACCATTTCAGAAATAGATTCCAAGGAATTCATCGTTGAACATTCAAGAGACGGGATATCCTTCAATGCTATTGGAACGGTGAACGCCCAAGGACAATCCCTTGAACTTCACCATTATCAATTCCTTCATGAGAATCCTGAAGCAGGCTTAAATTACTATAGGCTTACCGAGGTCGCATTGGACGGGCAAAAGGATTTCTCCGAAATCATTGTTCTTGATAATCCAAGAAATTACAGTTTCAAAATTCATCCTAACCCGGTGAGGGATCAGTTGTTTATCCGAGCGAAGGAGAACATTGAAATACCTTTGGAATTAGTGGTTTGGAATGCCAAAGGGGAAGCAGTACTTCAAACCTTGTGGAACCAAGGAAACAGTCTTGAACTTCAAGTAGCTCACTTACCTGCCGGTAAAATGGAACTGGGCATTTTTGAGGAAGGAAGAAGAATTCATTCCGAATCCTTTATCAAAATCAAATGATGATAATTACGAATGGGTCAATTATCAATTACGAATGATTGAATTACGAATTACGAGGTGATTTTAATCCGTAATTCCAATCGTAATTGAAAAATTGACAACTGATTACTTTCTTCCGAAGTCAGCCGGGATTTCACCCCACTTTTTGGTTTCCCATTTGAGGATGGGGTTGGTCCATGTATTCGCCTTGAGCCACTTTTCTGCACGATCTATCAATTTGAAAAGAATTTCGGTATCCGGATTCTCCTCAATTTTGGTATTGCATTTTTTCTTGGCAACCCAGCCTATGGCAATCTTTGAATCGGAATAAATGGGCGTATCATGCTTACCATGATTTTTTAACAATGCCAAGCCGTGAACCAAGGCAAGGAATTCCCCGATATTATTGGTCCCGTGCTTAAAGGGTCCTTGAATAAAAATCTGTTCACCGGTTGTCGTGATAACACCCCGATATTCCATGAGCCCGGGATTTCCGCTACATGCGGCATCCACACTAATCGAATCTTTTCTTATTGGTGCGTTCTTGGGTGGCGCGGAAGGTTTTGTCCCTTTTTTGCTGGTTGTTTTCTTTATGTAATCCTTGTAATCACCACGGAAAGCCTCTATTGCCTCCACGCTGGACTCAAATGACTTATACTTGGCTCCCGCATATCCTTTAGTAGCTATTATACACTCCTCCCAAGTTTCAAAAACACCGGTTCTGTGCCCTTCCCAAACTACGTAATATTTCCTGCCTCGTTTTGCCATTTCATTTCCTTTGTTTTGTTGAATCCAAAAAGAAAATCGAGTGGCAAAATACCACTCGATTTTCGAAAAACGTCTCTATTTCAAAGACAATTATTTCATAATTATGGTTCGGGTAATGGTTCCCCTTTTATTGGTTGCCTTGATATAATAAGCACCTGATGCCAAGTTTCTTTTGCGTAAAATCATCTCTTGCTCCGTGATCGTTCCTGACTGAACCACTTTACCGTCGTAACTAATGATTTCGTAATTGTGCCCGATAAAGTTCTCGGAAAATTCGATTTTGCCTCTTCCTGAAATCGGGTTGGGTGTTACGTTGATAAACTGATCTTCCTCACCGATATATGGATTAGAGGAAGGAAAATAAGCCTCATTGCGGTATTCCACGATCATGTTGGGTCCGGAACCCGGGTAAGAAGGTCCGTTGGTCGCAAAATAAATGGCGCCGTTCGCGGGGTTAATCGCCACGTCCCTGATTCTTCCGTAATTGGTAAAATATTCCGTTTCAGAAACGACGGTTTGACCATCGGCACTTAATTCCAAATGGGAAATTCTTGGTTCTTGGGCGGAAATTCCACCTAAGATTGAAACCAACAAAGAGTTCTGGAACTCAGGAATAGCTTCATGATCGTAGTATACCAAACCATTCGGTGCGATACAGTAGGAAGTCCAAGCCCAAATCGGTTCTTCCACATCCACGTTATTACAATAATCGATTTCGATACTCGTATTGCAAGGACCTTCTACGTTTGGCCAACCGTAATTGGTATCCGGCTTGATGATGTTTACTTCATCTGAATGGTTTTGACCGTGTTCGGAGGAATAAATGGTTCCGTCCGGAGCCAAGCAAAGCCCTTGTGCATTCCTATTACCGTAAGTATAAATCAAGGAATTCGGGTCAGGATTATCCGCAGGAATCGTACCATCGTCATTCATCCTAAGGGTTTTCCCCATGAGGGTATTCATGTTTTGGGAATTACTGGAATTACCGATATCACCGGTCGTCATAAGTAAAGTCCCATCAGGAAGGAAAAGCAAACGCGAACCATTGTGGATGGTTTGCGCCGGCAAATCACTCAACACTTGTACCTCTCCGCTTAGGGAAGTTCCGTCCCATGTATAATATGAAAGTCTTTCCTTGCGATTTCCGAATCCTCCGTAGGTGTAAACCATGTACACTCTTCCGTTATTTTCAAAATCGGGATGCAAAGCCATTCCAAGAAGCCCGGGTTCACCGTCACCACCCCAAACTTGGTTATCGATATCCAGAATGGTGGTAGTATTTCCGTTTTCCGGATTGATTCTCTTCACCCTTCCGGCACGTTCCGTTACCCAAAGGTGATTATCAGGGCCGTAAATGATTTCCCAAGGAATGTTCAAACCGGTGGCTACGATGTTTTCCGTCAAGGTGGTATTTCCGACGTCTACCGTAGTTTGGGCATTTATGGTAAAAGAGGAAGCCAAGAAAAAGGCAAAAAGTAATGGTAAAATCCGCTTCATGATTATTGATTCGTTTGACATAAAGGTACAAATCCAAGCACAATTTACGAGGCGGCATTTACCCATTAGCGGACATTCTATTCCTCCCTCAGTAATTCCTTTGGGATGGACTTGGTTGCCTTGGCACCAAGCTGCTTGATTTTTTCGGCTCTTCCGATAAGGGTATCCCCTTTTCTGGATGATTCCGAAAGCTTCCGCATGGCTCCATCGTAGGATGTACGTGCCTGGTTCAAACGCCTTCCGATTTCCTGTAAATCCTCCGTAAAGGACACGAACCTGTCGTACAGCAAACCACTCTGGCGGGCAATCTCCAGCACGTTTTTCTTTTGCTTCTCTTGCTTCCAAATGAAGGAAACGGTACGCATGGTCGCAAGGAGTGTTGTGGTACTTACCAAAACGATATTGTGATCCAATGCCTCCAAGAAAATACGGTTATCCTCTTGTAAGACCAGACTCAAGGCAGGTTCAACCGGGATAAACATCAACAAATAATCCGGGGAATTGATCTTGTATAAATTTTGGTAATTCTTAGCGCTCAAATCCTTGATGTGGCTCCTGACACTCGCGACATGCGCCGAAAGATATCTTTGACGTTCTACCTCGTTCTCCGCGGTAAAGTATTTCTCGTATGCTTTCAAGGACATTTTGGAGTCAATCACGAGATGTTTTTCCTCCGGTAATTTAATGATGAAGTCCGGACGAGCCATTGCACCGTTTTCATGAATGAAGGTTTGCTGGGTGGTAAACTGGATTCCCTTGGTAAGCCCTGCTTTTTCAAGCAGGACCTCCAATTGGAATTCTCCCCAATCGCCTTGGAATTTATTGTCCCCTTTCAAGGCGGAAACGAGATTGTTGGCGTCCTCACTGAGTTGCATGTTTAAGTCCCTAAGCTGGTCGATTTCCTTTTTCAAGGAAATACGTTCCTTTGCTTCCTCCCAGTATCGTTTCTCGATTCCGTCCTCGAACTCCTTGAATTTCTCCTTAAAGGGATTCAACAGACCGTTCAACTGCTCCTTGTTTTGCAGGGAGAATTTTCGGGTCTTTTCCTCCAATAGTCGTTCGGCGAGGTTGGTAAACCGTTCCTCCATTTGTTTATGGCGTGATTCGGTTTCGTTGATCCTATTGTACAATTTGTCCTCTAGGTTCAATATAATTTGCTCCTTGGCGGAGAGTGAGGAACTTAAATCCCTCACCTCCACTTCCCGGCTCATCAAATCCTTTCTCAGTACATCCTTGCTCCTCTCTAGATTTTGGTATGCCTCCCTGTCTACGAACCGTTTTCTAATCTCATCCGTATCCTCTCCTTTTATCATCGATTTCGCGGCAAACCATGCTATCAAGCCTCCGGTAACAAGTCCTATCAGTAGAAACAAAATTTCCATTTATTGCGTATTAATCACATAAAAATTACAAATCTTTACGCCATAAAGTTATATAATTTTTAATTTTGTATGCAAATGATTTCATATGTTTTATTGGTAAATCATGTGGCAAATAGGTGTTTTCATTAAATCTTATCGCTTTTTCCACATGTAAAGGGACGCGCCCTTACAGACGCTCTTTGCTCATGTCGGTCGTTTCGACCTCTTTCCAATCAAATGTAGAGACGCATTGAATGCGTCTAATTCCACCACATGAAAACAAAAGCAAAATTCAAGAAGATTAACTTTCATTCTAGGAGTACCCGTAATTCTAAAATCCGGAAAGAAGACGCGAGCACCGCGTCTCTACAAATTACCCCATGTAGAGACGAATGCGTCTAATTCCACCACATGAAAACAAAAGCAAAATTCAAGAAGATTAACT
>JAHDDF010000203.1 GCA_020629475.1 Saprospiraceae bacterium | reverse complement strand
GATTTTCAACTAGGTGCTCCTCTAAAATATTGTTATTCAGACGTTAGACGTTAGATGTTAGACATTAGACAGTTGTTTACTAAAGTAACAGAACGGAGTCTAACGTCTAGTGTCTAACATCTAATATCTTGATTTTTAGTCAAATGCATCAAGCTGAGACAGCAACACGATTGCCTATCAGAGCCATGATTTTATTTCTCATTTTTAATTATTCATTATCGAACCACCATTACTTTCATTTTGATGTCATCGGTGGGTCTATCTCTTCCGTCCGTTTTTGCCTTAGCGATTTTGTCCAGGACATCGAATCCACGAACCATTCTACCGAAAACGGTATATAAACCATCCAAGTGCGGGGTGCCGCCCATTTCCTCGTAGGTTTTTCTTTGCTCCGGCGTATAACGTCTATCGTTTTGCGCGGCTATCCTTGCGAGGGTAGCCGGAGGTACCTTTTGTCCTTGAACGATATAGAACTGGGAACCTGATGATTTCTTTTCCGGGTTGTTGGTCCTAGCCGCGCACAACGCACCTTTGGTATGTACGAAGTCATCCGAGATTTCGGCGGGGAGTTGATAACCCGGACCACCCATTCCTAAGGCTTTTCCGGCAGGGGCGTCTTTGGAATCCGGATCACCGCCCTGAACCATGAAGCCGCCGATAACGCGGTGGAAAAGCAAGTCATTATAGAATCCTTCCTCGGCAAGTTTTATGAAATTATCTTGGTGTTCGGGGGTTTCATCAAACAATTCAAAAACCATATCCCCGTAATCCGTACGGATAAGAACGGTAGCGGTTTTTGGGGAGCCAATGCTGATGTTCTTGGTGATGATTTCCTCTTTCTTCCCCTTCTTAGCGGTAAGCTTTACCGTGTAATTCCCGCCTGAAGTATAAGTATAGTTAGGGGATGCTTCCTTGGAGGTGCAGCCATCACCGAAATCCCATTCATAATCCGTAGCCTTTTCGGATTGATTATCGAAGGCAACGCCGGATGGGGCGATTTCTTCGGCTACGTTATAATTGAAATTCGCCGTTGGGCCACAGGCGGTAAAAAGTAGAGCAAGTAAAATAGGAAAGATTAATCCTTTGCGATTCTTCATGAAACCATCGTATTTAAGCGGTAAAAGTAAAACAAATTAACCGTTGTAATCAAGGGTAGGGTATTAAGGAGAACTTAAAATGGGAAAGATAGGGGCTTATTGAATCGTCGATGAAATCCATGTCCCTATCGATACGGAATGGAATAGTTGAGGATTTTTTTTAAATTGATGAAGTCATTCAAAACGCGATTAAACCCGAACCAAATTGGACATTTTACCCTCTTACGACATTATCAAGGACCTAGGTACTTGGCTCTTCAAGCAATCCGCCGAGAAAATCAAATCCAATTACCGGAATTTTGACTTCCTGAAAAAGTCGGGTTTGAAATTGGTGGAAAATGATTCCCTCATCGTTTATCAAAATGCCCTTTTTAATTTCCTCGGCCAAGGATATGACCGGAATTGGATTAAAATCCTGACCCATGAACATGCGATAGAAGCATATATGGATGAGTACGTGGACTTGACGGGACATATTGAACGCTTCCGTTTTGTAATCGATTCCTTGCTTCATACCACGCCCGATATTGGTGAACTAAAGAACCTCCAAGGAATAGATGACGATACCTATGATGCTTTTATCAGTGAGGCGGAAGCGGCGGAAGCGGAACTCACCAAAACCCTTTCCCATGCGGAACGATTGCTCCTTGGGCGTACCGGGAAAAACCAGGGAAGGGACGAGGAGGAAATGTACGCTAAAATTAAGGAGTGCCTTATCCGTTACGTAAAACGCATTAAGGCGGAACGGGAAGGTAAACCGCGTTACGACTACGTTAACCGCTTTTATATTGAAGTACTCGGAAAGAAGGCGGATTTGGAAATCTCCGCTACCGAGTATCACGGGGAACTTGATTTTTCAGAAGGCGGTAAGGAAAATGACGCGGGGGAAGAAACAACTTCCCAGGACCCCAATACGGATTCCGTCATTCAACTTGCAAGGAATGTCCCAAGGCTGTTCTTAAGGGGAAATCCGGGGACGGGAAAATCTACCTCCTTGGATAAGGTTTTTGAAGAGAACCTGAAGAATGCCCTAAATGATTTTGATAAGGGGAAGGTACCGGTCTTAGTAGAAGCGAAAAACTACAGTAATGCGGATGATATTAAAAAGTATATCATAAAAGCATTGCGTTTGGAACCTGAGTGGTTTGATATGTTTATGGAAAGATTCGATTCCGTTATCATGATTGACGGTTTGAATGAAATCAAACCTAACCTTATTCATAAAGCGAGAATCGAGATCAAGGAAATACTCGACAGGTACGTTAACCCTTATTATATCATTACTTCAAGAACCTATAATTACGAGAGTTATAAGATTGAGGACGCGCATAACCTCAATATCAAAATTTATGATGTAAGCCCTTTGGACGAAAAGGAAATTAGGGATTATATCAACCGCGTTACGCAAAAGCCAAGGGTAGCCAAGGAGATTTGGATGCAAATCCGGGAGAATCAAAATATCAGAAGCTTGGTTTCTAACCCCATGTATCTGCGTATGATACTCGTGGTGGCTTATGAGGATCAGAAAAGGAAACGGATACCGCGTAGTAAAGGGGAACTATACCATCGCTTCATGAATAAGCTCCTGGATTGGGAGGAAAAACAATACGAGGCATGGGAAATTCACCAGAAGCATAATAAGAGGACCAAAAAATTCATCATTTCCCACCTTGCCTACCACATGATCCATAAAAGGACCATCTCGGAAGAAGAGGCGATTGAACTCCTGAACGAGAAAATCCGGAATTACGATATCGCAAGGAGATTCCTGGAGGAATTGAAATTGAATTATCTGATCAAGCAGGCGGAAACCGGAAACTTGAGTTTTATTCACGATACTTACTCGGAATATTTCGCGGCGGTATGGTTGAGCCGCTACTTCAAGAAGCATCGTGCCATTCCTATCGATATCGGGCAGCAACAATGGTTCGAGTCCATCATGATGTGCAGTGATATTTTTACGGATAATGATCTTTTGGAAGATTATTTGGATTATTTATTAATGGGTGGGCGAATTATTAGCCATCAAAACACGGGTGAATTGCCGGAGGGAGGTGAAACGAAGGTTGACGAAGCGGCTGAACCTACTTATTATTATTTTAATCCCAATATCTCGGTAGGTTGTAGTGTAGCGTTTAATATCGCAAAAAGAACGGATAGGGAGGACAAGGAATATTTTTACGATAAGGCGGAAGCCATATTGGATAAATACCTAGAGTACTGGTTATGGTATTATATGGAAAAGGGCAAGGAGGTTATTCCCGTTGGGCGACTTTTTGCCGCCGTGGGGGCGCTCTGTAGTACCAAGCAATTCCGAAAAATATTTACGGATGTCAATTGGATATCCGTTTGGAGTAAACCTGAATTTTTTAAGGAACATTTTTATAAAACGGCAACCCGGGAAATCGTTTTTTCCAGGGAGGAGATAGAGGAAATGGATCGGGTTAGCCGTGAGAGTTTAAATGCGCTCATAAATAACCTTAACCATTTCGGTACTTTTTATTTATTCGTGGCAAGGGAAATTCCGGTAAAAAAGAATCTTCTGGGTTCATTTACTTCGGAATTTGGTTTCTTGAAAAATAAACTCGTTTCGGAAACGGCACGGGTAAACATGGAGTCCATGAAATATTTTTTCAGGAAATCATATGATTATGATATCCTGAAAAAAATAGGGGAGCGGGATATCGGATTTTACTTGGCTAATGTTTCTACTTTAAAGGGAATTCCCGAGGAGGATATTTCAAATTTCCTTTTGCAACACCCGCTTATGGGAACGGATCAAAGGCAGGAGTTCGAAGCCTTGGAATCCTTGGATGAAAAGCTTGATTTTTTCCAACGCTCCCGCTTGAGTACCAATAATAATATTTCCGATATCCTGAATATTGCTAGCGATTATATTTCCACTAAAAATTACGATAAGGCAAAGACGTATTTTTTAAAGGTGCTTAGCCTTTCCCCGACCAATGCCAGAAGTCTTGCCTTCATGGTACGTTACTGTAAAAATCGTAGAAATGCTAAACTTGGTGTTAAAATACTTTCCGAAGCAAGAATGTTAGGTGCGCAATCACCTTACGTGATTTCCGGGCTCGCTTATTTTTTATATTACAATAAGCAATACGAGGAAGCAATTAACGTATACCGGGAATTAATTGAAAGATTCGGGAGAAATCCGCATTACGAGGCAAAAATAGCTTTGTGCTATATCGCCAAAGATGATTTTGTAAACGCCAAATTAATATTGGATAAAATACCCGAGGATAATATTCTTGAATTAGCGATCATCGGTGATGCATATAAGAAAATAGGCGAGGTAGAACGTGCCTTGGAATTGTTTAAAAAATATCTGGAAGTAGTTCCCGAGAATGTAGTAATACAAGGGAATTTAGGGGATTGTTACATGAAGTTAGAGCAGTTTAATTCAGCTTTGAAAACTTTTAAGACGGAGTTTGAATTGAATAAGTCCAATGTTGATTGTATGATAAGTATGGGGAATTGTTATTTATCCCTGAAGGAGAATGAAAAGGCGGAGCATTGGTATTCAAAAGCGGTAGCCTCTAATCCGAATTACGTAAAGGCGATTTATAATCTCGGTAATTTTTATAAACGTACGGGAAGGGCGGATAAAGCCATTTCTTACTTTTCGATTCTTGAGGATAAAAATTCCGATGATATAAAACACTTATTCTCGATTTCCTCTTGTTATTATGCCATGGAGGAATATGAAACCGCAATGGTATACTTAAGAAGAATTGAAAAACGGGATCCGAATAATGAGAGCGCACTTGGAATGATTTCCCACCTGTTAAGTGTTCTTGGTGACGAGGATGAAGGACATAGATACGCGGATAAGGTAATGGAGATTAACCCTAATAATCATCAAGTAATCCTTACGCGGGCTAATATTTATAAAACCCAAGCCAAGTACGAGGAAGCGATTAAGTACTTGAAAAAATACTTGGAATGCCAACCCGAAAATGTGATTACCTATTCCAATATCGGGGATTGTTACAAGAAGATGGAGGATTATCCGAATGCCATTGAAAACTTCTTGAAATACATCCCTCATTATCCGGATAATTTATACTCGATTGGAAGTTTGGCATCTTGTTATAAGAAAATCGGTGATTACGATAATGCTAAGTTTTGGTATTATAAGGCATTGGATATTGAGTCGGATAATTATATCGCATTAAGTAGTCTTTCCGGTCTTTTATTTGAAATAAGGGACTATGAAGAAGCTTCTATTTATTATCGTAAATTCTTGAATAGACAACCCGATAATAAATTTGCATTGGGCCGTTTGATATCTTGTTTAAGAAAGTTGGGTAGGCATGAGGAAGCGGATGATTTGAGGGAAAAATATTTATAATGTAAAGGATATACCCCGGTTACCGTGTGGGAATATAGGTTCCTGTCGGGATCAATCACGGCATCGGAAACGCTTTGGCATACTTGTATGGTAACGTTTGCTTGCGGAAGTACAAAAACGTCCCTGCTCTCCACTAGGGAAAACAGGGACGAAAAAAAGTACACTAATAACTTTGTCAAACCATTAAAATACTAGAACAAAAAACTCTATTGTATAACCAGCTTTTGCGTAGCCGTTCCTTCAGGAGTTTCGGCTCTTAGCCAGTAGATACCGGGAGAAAGGTTATCCAAGGAAATGCTCTGCGTTTGCGAGCCTCCTTCTTGGATTTCCTCAAGTACCAACAATCCTTTGGAGTTGAACAACTGCAAACGAGCAGTCGTGATTTCTCCTTGGAAAGTAAGCTCTACCTTGTTCTTAGCCGGATTCGGGCTAAGTACGAAGTCAATACCCTTACCCGCAAGATTTACGGTAGCGATATCGGAGTAAGCGTAAGTGCCGTCCTCATCCACTTGCATCAAACGGTAGTAGTTCAAACCACGAACCGGGTTCAAGTGCTTCGCCGCGTAGTTGATAAGGCTTGTGCTGTTACCCGCGCCTTCCACTCTTTCGAAGGAAGTAAAGTCTCTTCCGTTAGCGGAATGCTCAACCATGAAATAAGCGTTATTGGTTTCCGTAGCGGTAGCCCAATCAAGGCTTACGGTATTGTCATCATTCAATCTAGCCGTGAAATCTAGCAATTCAACAGGAACCGGGCTGTCAGCAGGACCTACACCCGCTACACCGGTACCACCGGAGAAGCTGGAAATACCGTCAAACTGAGCATAAGGAATACCGTTTTCCATTCCTGTTCCACCGGTTACGTCTACCAATTCAACAGCACCGCCCGTAGGAGCTGCAGGAGTAAGATGTATTGCCGGGTCGAAGTCAACCCCCGTGGTTTTAAACCACTCGAATCCTTCTACCGGACGACCATCGCTATTCATCAATGATTCCACGAAACCTTTTTCACCGGCTCCGTAGTAGAAACGGATGTTGACGGGAGAATCAAGTGCGGCACCGGCGGTTACGTTCCAGTAACGAGCCATTGCCCACGTAGCTTGGTTAGCATCACTTTGTGAATAAGGAAGGTTATTTGTGGTAATGGTAACGCTGGAACCCATACGCGCAGCTTCGTTATCTCCCGTTCCTGCGGGATCCCATTGGATAGCGAAATACACTTCGCTGGCATTTGCCGGGTTTCTGTAGTACGTCCAACCATCCGCTCCAAACTCACAGTAGTCTACACAAGTAACGGTAGCGGCAGTTCCGCCCATAGGCATAGCTACGGCAGGCTGTGAATAGAAGTAAATATTATCATAGAAAACAGTACCGTTACCATCAAACTTGAATTGGATGATATTGGTAAGGTCAGGAACGGTATAAGCCGTTAAAGGAATATCCACGCTTACCCACTGACCGGTTACGGACAAGTCAAGCGGTACCGCATTTTCGGCGCCGGGGCTAATGATATAAGCGTTTAATGCCGTTGAATTTTCTACCCAATAATCAATGTGAAGGAAATCATGACCGGATACATCAATAGGTGTACCGGCGAAGTCAATTCCTTGGTAGTTCAGGCATGCATGACGAAGTACCTCCGCGCCCACAGGACCGGTTACTTCGGAAATGGTGCTTTGTCCCCAGAAAGGATCAAAGTTTGGCGTTACGGTTGGTGTGTATGCATTACTGAAAACGGAAATAACGTTATCCGCTGTTTGGTCATGGCAAGGCATCGGAGCCATTGCGGCAGGTTGATCCGCACTATGGAAGAACCAGTTGTCGAACCAAGAATCACCGTTTCCGGTAATCATGAATTGGAAAACATTGGCTACGTCCACACCATTATCGGCGAAATACTGTACAGGAATGTCAATGCTGTTCCACTCACCACTCGTAATAGGTAGACTGAAGGCGAACTGTGCGGGACCGGGGCTGATAAGGAACAAGTTCAACTCAGTAGAGCTACCCGGGAAATAATCGATATGTACATAATCCAAGCCGGAAACGTCATAAGTTACGCCGTCAGGGAATACGGTTCCCTGGTAGTCCAAACCGGTATATTTCATTGCCTCATCACCTGCGATGTCCTCAAAGGACACAACAGTTCCTTGTCCCCAATTCGGGAAGAAATCCGTACCGGGTTGGTCGGTGTAATGTGCGCTGTAGAATGACATTACCGCATCCGCCGTTTCGTTGAAGCAAGGTGTAGGTGCCGCAACAGTTGGCGCCGCAGGCGGCGTATAGTTGGAAACCGGCTTTTCGATATTGTCGATGT
>JAHDDF010000749.1:672-1264 GCA_020629475.1 Saprospiraceae bacterium | reverse complement strand
GGTGGCAATCCGCCTTATCTTTACAGCTCGGACGGTATCAATTTCCAAACGGATAGTGTCCTTACGGATTTGCCTGCCGGGAATTACACCATAGTGGTATTGGACGGATTGGATTGCACGGACAGTCAAAACGCCGCCTTATTCCAGCCTCCGGAATTGGTGGCCGAGGCGGGACCCGATCAAACCATTAACCTAGGATATTCCACTACGCTCCAAGGTTCCCACTTGCCGCAATTCAAACCCGTGGCTATTGAGTGGACACCCGCCGACGGCTTGGATTGTACGGATTGCTTTACGCCGGAAGCCAGCCCGGTGGAAACAACCCAATACCTCTTGACCGTTATTGATTCTACGGGATGTACGGATACGGATTCGGTTATCGTTCATGTAATTAAGGCAAGACCCGGTTATATTCCCAATGCCTTTTCGCCGGATAAGAGTGGCTACAACGATATATTCACAGCCTACACTGGCCCGGCCGGAAGCCGGATAGTGGAAATGCGTGTTTTCGACCGCTGGGGCGAATTGGTTTATGAAGGGAATAACTTGGATTTATTCACCTTGAACCGTGACGGTTGGGACGGAACATTCA
>JAHDDF010000749.1:0-627 GCA_020629475.1 Saprospiraceae bacterium | reverse complement strand
GGTTTTTGTGTACTTGATGAGAATCGAATTCATAGATGGTGTTGTCCAACAATACCAAGGAGATATTTCTTTATTACGATGATAAAAAAATCCGGGTTGCACCTGCTTGGAGCTAGTATGTTCCTGCTTCTGTTTTCCGCTTGCGAAAACGATATAAACGAAGTACGCCGTTTCGGTTATTACGAGGAAGTTCCAACGGAAATAGCCAAGGACGTTGAAATGCTTTACAGCGATTCCCTCCAAGTGCGCGTCCGTGTGCGTGCTCCCGAATTGAAACGGTTCGGGGGAGCCAAACTACGGGAGGAATTCAATGAGGGGCTAGAAGTGGATTTCCTTTCGGAAAATTTAAAAGTATCCTCCAAGCTTACCGCCAAAAGCGCGGTAAAGAAAACCATCACCATCCGCGACGAAAAAGGCCGTGCCAAACGGGAGCCGGTCGTTATCGTTAAGGACAGCGTGGTGTTAGTTAGCGGAAACGGAACCGATATCCTCAAAACGGACGAGCTCATTTGGTATGAAAATACAGACAAGTTGGCCTCGGACGCATTCGTTACCATCATCAAGCCCGATCAAGTCATCTACGGCTTCGGATTTGATTCCGATGGCGAATTCGGAACCTGGCGCATC
>JAHDDF010000748.1 GCA_020629475.1 Saprospiraceae bacterium | reverse complement strand
CATCCTTCAGCGCGTAAATCATTCAACCATTCCAAAGCAAGACGAGCCTCCTGACTCGGTGGTTCAACATACTCCAATACATTCTCTTCTGGTGCTTCAACGCAGCCTACAAGAAATGAAAGCAAGAGGAAGAACAATACGGTAGGATTTAATTTTCTCATGACAATTTGAATCTATGGTATGGCTTGTCGTCTATGGTTATAATGTATTTTTAAACCTGTTCCCTTTTTTTTCTTTTTTACAATAAACGTGACAAGCCAAACATTATTCATATATAAATTAAACTAAATTGAATAAGATTTCCCACTTATCAGGTCTTTCGACCTGATAAACAATCCCACCTTGAAACATCCCCTTTCTCACACTACATTTGTACAAAAAAACAATGGGATACGACATCACTTTCCACCCCTTCAGTAGAAAAGAGTATAAGTTTTTCGTAGAAGCCGTAGTGGAAAACCCCGACGATTTCAAGAAGCAACTTGAGTACATCCATTCCGATCAAGGCGAGCGCGATTTCCTAGCGCAAAACGTATACGGACACGTAAAACGATTCAAGGAAGAAGTCCTTTCCGGAACTGTGGAATACGAAAAAACAATCGGATTGGTTTCCGGTGCTATCCTGGGATACCTACATCCTTATTGGTATTCCCGAGGCGGCTTACTCACCGAACTTCTAAACGAAGAGGAATGCCGTAAGTTTTTCGCTAGGATTTCAGGCATTATAGATGAGCGAAACAAGCCCGTTTTCGATAAGGCAAGAAATTTCATTACCGGAAATTACTCATCCGGCGGATTTATTCCCCATCAAAATATTACCCCTTTAAAGGAGTTTCTAACAAAGGATTCCTCCAAGGAAATCGTAGACAAATACATTGGGAACACAAATATTGAATCCTTGCTAAAAGCCTTGGAGTACTGTGAAACGCACGGACTGGATTTACTGGAAGTATCCGACATCTACGTCCCTTTCACGGGAGAGACCAGCACCTATCCAGAAAACTTTAGGGCATCCCACTTGGAGAATATTGATAATTTCAAGAACGATTCGATGAAATCAGAATTGACTTAAGAACTTTCATTTTTGAAACAATCCAAGCTTTTCCCTTACCTTAAACCCATGAAACTTCGTACCACACACAACAGTATCCGAATCAGGATTCGTAAGTCAGAGTTATCGCGGTTGGAACAAGAAGGAAGCGTAAAGGAAAGCATTCAATTTCCGGGCGGTCCCCTATTTACCTTTTCATTGGAAACAGGAACAA
>JAHDDF010000202.1 GCA_020629475.1 Saprospiraceae bacterium | reverse complement strand
ATGTATTACTTGTGTTCCTGACAATAAAACGAAACAAATGTCAACGGCAAAAAAAGAAGTCAAGCGAATTACCACGCACCAATTACAAGCCATGAAGCGACGCGGGGAAAAAATCGCTATGCTTACCGCTTATGATTTTTCCTCCGCAAGAATACTTGACGCAGCAAAAATAGACGTCATCTTAGTGGGGGATTCCGCCTCCAATGTAATGGCAGGGCATGAAACTACATTGCCTATTACCCTGGATCAGATGATCTACCACGCATCATCCGTTATCCGTGCCATTAACCGTGCTTTTGTGGTGGTTGACTTACCTTTTGGTTCCTACCAAGGAAACTCCAAGAATGCCTTGGAATCCGCTATTCGCATCATGAAGGAATCAGGTGCGCATGCCGTGAAATTAGAAGGAGGCCAGGAAATCGGGGAATCCGTTGTACGTATCCTTTCCACCGGTGTTCCCGTAATGGGTCACTTGGGACTTACGCCGCAATCTATTTATAAGTTCGGGACCTACACGGTACGAGCCAAGGAAGAGGCGGAAGCCCAAAGATTAATCGAGGATGCCAAGTACTTGGAATCCTTGGGATGTTTTGCCATCGTGCTTGAAAAGATCCCGGCAAAACTTGCTAAGCGGGTATCGGAGGAACTTACCATTCCGACCATCGGTATCGGTGCGGGACCGGACACGGACGGACAAGTATTGGTTACACATGACCTCCTAGGAATCACCAAGGATTTCAATCCTCGATTCCTAAGACGTTACCTCAATTTGTTCGAGGAAATCCAAGGAGCTGTTGAGCAATACATCTCCGATGTTAAGGATCGTGATTTCCCGAATGAAAAGGAGCAATACTAACCCTTTTGCCTTTAAGGTCCCCTTGCAACCTAGCAACATTTAATAATGTCCTTCTTTCGTTGGCTGATTGTATCTAAATCAAGCCCGAACGAATCAAGCATTTTGTTATTTTTGCCGACGGAGTAGAATGCTCCCTAGGAAAGAGGGCTAATTCCTCACTCTTCAGCAAAACGAAACAAATCATATCCTGCCATTAGCCTTTGGTTTATAGCAAATGGTTTTCGAAAATAACTTTCATGGGATACAAGCAACTGAATAAAATTTCCGGGTGGTTGGTTTTTGCCATCGCCACCATCGTTTACATGCTTACCGCCGAACCTACGGGTAGCCTTTGGGACTGTGGTGAGTTCATTACGGGAGCACACAAGATGGAGGTGGTCCACCCTCCGGGTGCACCGGTTTACCTCCTTATCGGTAAAATGTTCGCCTTGATAGGAGATACCTTTTCCGATAATCCTGAAAACATTTCCTATGCCGTGAATGTCATGTCCGGCGTTTGTACCGCCGTTTGTGCCATGATGGTTTGTTGGGTAACCATGATTTTCGGTAGAATTGCTTTAGTAGGCAAGGAAGGTGAACCTGATCAAGCACAAACCATAGCGCTGGCGGGTGCGGGTATCATTGCCGGTTTATCCACGGCATTTTGTTCCTCCATTTGGTTCTCCGCCGTGGAGGGCGAGGTATATGCCATGTCAACCATGTTCACCTCCTTGGTGGTTTGGGGTATGGCAAAATGGTATTCCCTTCCCGATACCCGTCAAGCGGATCGTTGGATTGTTTTCTCCATGTACATGGCAGGACTATCCATGGGGGTCCACCTTTTGAGTTTGCTTACTTTCCCGGCACTTGCCATTCTTTATTACCTAAAGAAATTCAGGGACATTAATATCCTAGGAATGGGAATCGCCGCTTTCTGCGGGGTATTGGTAATGGTATTCCTACAATACTTCATCATCATCGGTATCCCTACGATGTGGACTTGGTTCGAGTACTTCACCGTGAATAGCATGGGTATGCCCAAGCATTCCGGTGCTATCCCACTGGCTATTTTCCTAATCGGTGTTATCGCGGCAGGATTGTGGTACGCCCCACGCCTTGGGCTTCCTCAAATGCAAACCGCATTGGTAGCGCTTGCCAATATTATCGTAGCATTCTCCACCTTCGGGATTATCGTTATTCGCGCCAATGCGAATACGCCCATCAATATGAACGAGCCTTCCAACGCGTACAGGCTTCTTCCCTATTTGAACCGTGAACAATACGGTGAAAGACCGCTTCTGATGGGTCCTCAATTCAATATTGATCCCGAGGGCGTAGAAACCGAGGACAGGCTGGATTACGTTGCGGAATCCGGAAAATACGAGATTACCGATCAAAAAATATCTTACGAATACCCAAGCGGCTCAAGTGTACTTTTCCCAAGGATTAGCCATACGGATAGAGCGAACCTCTATATGGAACGCTTCGGGATGAGTTATAAACGGAATACGGACGGAAGCTATGTCCGGGATCCAAGAACAGGAGCGAAAGTCCTGAGCCGGGAACCGAATATGGTGGACAATCTCGGCTTCTTTATCAATTACCAAATCGGTTGGATGTACGTGAGATATTTCATGTGGAATTTCTCGGGTAAACAAAACGGTAAACAAGGACATAAATCCTGGGATGCCGCTAAGGGGCATTGGATTTCGGGTATAAAACCCATTGATGCCATGCGGACGCATTCGTATTCCAATATGACGGACGTCATGAAAGAGGACGAAGCAAGGAATACCTATTTCATGCTGCCCTTCCTTTTCGGTTTATTGGGAATTATCTACTTCTTCATGAAACGAAGGAACGAGGCACTCGCCTTGGTAGCACTATTCCTCATGACAGGTTTAGCGATTATCGTTTATTCCAACCAGCCTCCAAGCGAGCCTCGTGAAAGGGACTATGTTTTGGTAGGTTCATTCTTCACCTATTGTATGTGGATTGGTTTCGGTGCCTTAGCATTGTTCGATCTTTTAAGAAGCCGTGCTAATTTAAGCGGAACATCGGCCGCTGCGGCAGGTGTAGGTATCGTCATGATTGCTCCATTATTAATGGGCTGGCAAAACTGGGACGATCATTCTCGTGCCAACCACTACGGAGCTAGGGATTACGCTTCCAATTTCTTGAACTCCGTTGATGAAAATGCCATCATCTTTACCTATGGTGATAATGATACTTACCCGCTTTGGTACGCCCAAGAAGTTGAAGGTATTAGAACGGATGTAAGAGTAGTCAATCTTTCCTTGATCCAAGTGGACTGGTACATCAACCAACTTAGGAGAAAGGTAAATGATTCAGAACCCATCGCCTTTAGTATTCCGAAGGAAAAACTTAGGGGAAAACTCCGGAACCAACTTCTTATCCAAGGAGCCAGCAAGATGAACCTTAAGAATGCTATCCGATATATCGGTGAGGATCATCCGGTCACTACTACAGGAGGAACAAAAATGGCATCTTCTGTCCCGTCCTCTAATTTCTATCTACCCGTAGATACTCTTCTTTTCAAAAAAGATGATATTGTTACTGAAAGGAACAAGGGTAAGATTGCTTCCAGTATAAATTTCTCTCTTGGTAGCGGAAAACGTTCTTTATTAAAAGGTGAAACCGCTTTATTGGACATCATTGCCTCCAACTTGGATAAGCGCCCTATTTATTTTGCCGTAACGGTAAGAAAGGAAAACCTCCTTGGTTTAGACCGATACCTTCAATTGGAAGGGCTTGCCCTCAGGTTGGTACCCACCTCCTCTCCTCAGGATGATAAGTTCGGTCCTTTGGGAGCCTTGGGTCTTGGTTCCGTGCACGCGGATAAGCTTTTTGAAAACGTAACCACCAGATGGCGTTACGGTAATTTCGATAAGGTTGAAATGTACGTGGACGACAAATACGGTCCTAGTACCCAATCCATGCATTATGCCATCCTTCGTGGTGCCGAGGCATTATTAAGCGAAGGAAAAAGGGATAAGGCGATTGCCCTAATCAATAAATATTTCGAGGCATTCCCGAACATGAACTTCCCTTATGATTACGCTACGGTTGCCTTTATTAGACTGTACCATCAGGCGGGAGCAAAAGACTTGGCTAAACCGCATTGGGATTTATTGGTGAATAACTTGAGGCAAGAATTAGACTTCCTGGATTCCTTAGACGGCGGAACCATGAGCAATAGCGAAACATTCAAAACCGACAGGGCTTTTGCCGAAAGGGCGATACAACAATTGGAGCAAATAGCACAAGCATCCAAGGACCCCGCCTTAATCGAGCAAATCAAAACCACCTTCGGACGATAAAAAGAAATTTCCGGAAAGACGGTCGGGTACTTAAAGTACCTGACCGTCTTTATTTAAAACCAACATCATGAAAACCATTTCCATCGGCTGCGATCATGCCGGTTTCCCTTACAAGGACGCCATTATTAAACTCTTGGAGGAAAGAGGCATAGGCGTTTTGAATTTCGGCACGGACTCCTTGGATTCCGTGGATTACCCTGACTTTGCACATCCTACCGCCTCAGCGGTAGAGGATGGGAAAGCGGATGCGGGTATCCTTCTTTGCGGAAGCGGGAACGGTGTGGCAATGAGCGCCAATAAACACCAAGGTATCCGTGCGGCGCTTTGTTGGAATACCGAGATCGCGGAAATGGCTCGGCTTCACAATAATGCCAATATGATTTGCGTACCGGTTCGTTACGTTTCGGAAGAAACGGCATTGGACATGATAAAAACATTCTTGGAAACGGAATTCGAAGGGGGGCGTCATCAACGTCGTGTCGGAAAAATAATCTTCAATTGCTAAGATCATGAATAGAGTAATTACGATACTACTTTTCTTGTTTTTTTACACCCTACTTCCCGCGCAAAGGGAAGGTTTTAGGGAGGCTGTTAATGAACCCGTCCCTGCAGGGACGGTCACCAAGGTAAAATCGAAAGACAAGCAAAAGGGTTATGCGGATAAATTCGTTACACCGGAAGCCATTAAGTCCCACCTTGAAATTCTCGCCTCCGATAAAATGGAAGGACGGGAAACCGGAACCAAAGGTCAAATCTTAGCCGAGAAATATTTGGTAAGTTCCATCAAGGAAATGGGATTTGAACCATCAGTGGGAAAGGGTTATACCCAAGGCATTTCTTTTGTAAAGGAACGTTTCACGGAAAAGGTCGAGCTATCGGTTAGAGGTAAGGAATTTCGCTATATGTGGGATTATTTCGCTCTTCCTTTTAACAACAAAAACATGCCCGTTTTCGAGGAGGATCAAGTAGTATTTGTGGGGTACGGAATTGATGACGAAAAGTATAGCGATTATAAAGGCGTAGACGTTAAAGGCAAAACCATTATGGTTCTTCCGGGAGAGCCTATGGACGCCAAGGGAAATTCCAAAATTACGGGTAGTGAAAAATTATCCGATTGGTCGGATGGCCCGGATAAAAAATGGATAACGGCGGGAGAGAAAGGAGCCAAGTGCATCATCTTCATGGAAACCAATATCCGCGAGACGGCTACCCCCTATTTGGACAGGCTTTTAAGAGGAAGCATGGAAATGGCGGATTCAAGACCGGCAAGGGAGGAAATGCCTCAATCCATACATGTATCCACGGAGGTAGCAAAGGAGATTATCGGGAAAAAGCGGTACAAGAAATTCGTGAAGACCCGCAAAAAGATGAATAAGAAAGGGATTACAAGAAGCTTGGTGGTCCCTACTGAAATAAAATCCAACTTCAAAAAAGAGACCAGTACTTTGGATGGTTCCAATGTCCTAGGATTCCTTCCGGGAAGCGATCCGAAACTCAAGGATCAAATCGTGGTGGTTTCAGCCCATTACGACCACTTGGGAAAAAGAGGTGACGGCATTTACAATGGCGCCGATGACAATGGCTCAGGTAGCTCGACCGTTCTGGCAATGGCAAACGCTTTTGCCCAAGCAGCAAAAGACGGGAATGGTCCAAGGAGAAGTATCCTATTTATTTGGGTATCCGGTGAGGAAAAGGGATTGTTGGGTTCCAAATATTACGTAAACCATCCTATTTATCCCCTAGAAAATACCATTGCGGATGTAAACGTGGATATGATTGGACGAAGCGACAAAAACCACGCTGATAACCCGGAATACATTTACGTTATCGGAGCGGATAGGTTAAGTACGGAGCTTCATGATATCAATGAGGCAATGAACGACAAGTACACCCAAATTGAATTGGATTACACCTTCAACGCCGAAGATGACCCGAATCAATTCTACTACCGATCAGATCATTATAATTTTGCGGAAAGAGGAATACCCTCTATTTTTTACTTCAGTGGCGTACATAAGGATTATCACCGTACTTCGGATACGGTGGAAAAAATCAATTTCAAGAAGACCGCGAAAATCGGGAAGCTTATTTTCCACACCATTTGGCAACTCGCTAATCAAGACAAGCGGATTGAGGTGAACGTTCCTCAAAAACCAAGGCCTAGGAGGTAGAAAAAGAGATACCCGTAAAAGGAGAAAAACGAAAGGGAAGGATGAATCATCCTTCCCTTCGCTTTTTTAAATAAGGGCACATAAACCTCGGCACCCCCCGATAACCTTGGCTATGGCCCTTGCTTTTTTATGCCTTAACTATGCCGCCTGGGGGTTAAGACCAAGCCCGGAAGACTCGGTTGGCGGAATGTAAATTTCTTCGTTTTCCGAACGCTTTTCCATAAGGTCCGAAAATGTGGTACGGAATATACCGTAATCAATCGTCTTGAGATATGGTACCATTTCCTCCTGCCCCGTCAAACGAAGCAATATTTCGAAAACCATGTTCTCCCCTGAATACTGGAAACGGGTTACCAATCTTTTTATTTGCTCTCCTTTAATCATTCTTCTCTTATCCATTTTAATTCTTAGTTGTTGTTCGATATCCCCAAGGTGCGGGAGGGAGCGGGTGTCGAACGTTGTCGTGCAATACAATTCAAATATGATTCCCAAAAGTGCCGGAGCACGATCACCGAAAGCACATTTTGTGACAGGTATAAAATTCAAAATCAAAAAACTTCCTTAGGTTTTATAGGTATTTAAGGCAGTTTGCATTAACAAATTGATTCCAAAAATAAATTATCAAAAATCCCATATCATGGTTTTTTGACAGGTATTAATGACGCTTTGGCAGAAATTCCTTGACGGTACGGCTTTTGAAACCCTCCTAGAATCAAAATAACTGAACCATAAATCCGCTAAAATGGCAAAAGGACAGATTTCCGTTCAAACGGAGAATATTTTTCCCATCATCAAGCAATTCCTCTATTCCGATCAGGAAATATTCCTCAGGGAACTTATTTCCAATGCGGTGGATGCTACTACAAAACTGAAAACCCTCTCACGAACCGGTGAATTCAAGGGGGAAATTGGTGATACCACCATTGAGGTTATCATCAATAAGGATGCAAAAACCCTTACTATCCGCGATAGAGGTATCGGAATGACCTCCGAGGAGGTAGAGAAGTATTTGAACCAAGTCGCTTTTTCCGGCGCTAAGGATTTTATCGAAAAATATCAAGACCAGTCGGGTATTATCGGGCACTTCGGTTTAGGATTCTATTCCGCTTTCATGGTAGCGGATAAAGTAGAGTTCGTTACCAAATCATTCCAAGAAAACGCCGAACCGGTGACATGGGCATGCGAGGGAAATCCTGAATATTCTCTTGAAAAAAATGAAAAATCAGACCGGGGAACGGACGTAGTCCTTCATATCAGTGATGATGCGGCGGAATATCTGGAAGAAAATCGCATTTCGGAACTACTGGATAAATACTGTAAATTCCTCCCGGTAGAAATCCAATTCGGAACCAAGACCCAAACCATCGAAAAAGAGGCGGCGGAAGGTGAGGAACCGGAAACCGAAGAATTCGAGGTTCCAAACATCATAAATAACCCAAATCCACTTTGGAAGAAAAAACCATCCGACCTAACGGACGAGGACTACAAAGCATTCTATA
>JAHDDF010000747.1 GCA_020629475.1 Saprospiraceae bacterium | reverse complement strand
TCCCTGATTTCAAAAGTCTCATTGTCCGCCCGGTAATAAACATAACTTCCAAGCAAATTCGCGATGGAATCAATGGACAAAGGATCAGCTATGTATGCATTGGGAACATTATCCTGGATCGCCCTCAGGTTCACGTGCGACAAAGGCGTTTGAATCACGGAGGTAATAATTCCGCCTACCCTCGGCAATGAATTCGGCAATGCATCATATAATACGATATCCCTTGAACCGGGCGTCTCCTCCAAGTCCGTCATGTGCTTGAAGAAACCGTATCCTTCCGCCTCATGGAAAGGGATATAATTGATTTCAGCAAAGACATCGGATTCCAAGGCGATTTCTATCCTTGAATCCACGAAATCCGCCGCGTAATTATTCAGGTGATTGGCTTCATCGTTTTGCCCGATGAAGTGGTTCATGTTGTTTTGCAGGAACGGCATATTCGCCGCCAACAATTCATAGGTTCTTTGCGTGGCTTCAAAATCATAAGCATCACCGAAAGAGAAATTAAAGGAATAGGTTCCGATAACGCCATTGGGAGAAATATCATTGGCATTAAAAACGATTTCCCCGGAGCTATCATCCCCGTTTACCACCGCACCGATTCCGTTCCAAAAAGAGCCGTGAATGGTATAGGTATTACTATTGATAAAATAGACCTTCGGGAAATCCGTATCCCTATCCAATATCCCGAATTTCACGTACAACTGCCCATCCAAAAACGGCGCCCAACCCACGTTATTTATGGTAGCCAAATCCAAGAAGGTTTCAGCATCCGGGATGGAGGTGGTCCCGTCAATAAACGGAATGGGGTCCGCGAAATTAAGCGGGGCATCCGTGGGCATGTTATTGAATTCCGTAACGTCATCTATACCGTCCCCGTCCCAATCATCCGGATTGGCGACATCATGTTCCGTAATGGTATAATTCGCCAAGGGATAAGCACCTGCCGGATCGGTAATGACCATGGTACCGTTTACGCCCATCGTCATTGCCGTAGCCCAATTGTAATTCGGGGCATGCTGCGCGTTTAGTATATAGTACTTACCCGCCTGCCCTTGAATGGACAATTGCGCCTGCCCGATTCCGTTGACGGAGTAATTGTCAATGGTGACCTGGGCGAAGCTGAACGTACAGGCTAAAATGAGGCAAATAAACGATAGGATAACGCTCTTGATCATGGTGTATGGTCTTGGTTGTGTTATGATGTATCTCAATATAGCAAGATAGGCATTCAATCACGAGAGGTGGTCGGCGAATATCGTAGGGATAGACTTTT
>JAHDDF010000746.1 GCA_020629475.1 Saprospiraceae bacterium | reverse complement strand
TTTAATGTAGACAAAATACTCTTTATTTTTTCGTGGTATGATCAGCAGCAATATGAGCATATCGGTTTATGCTTGTATGATGATTATTCAAATCGGGTAAGTAAGGTTTTTGTAATGGATATGCGGCATACCCTTTCCTTTGAAAAGGAAGGTCATCAAATATCTTTCTTACGGGAGGAAATGGGTGATTTCCCGAATTGGATTCAAGTAGGTGATTTTGATAAGGACGGAATTGCTGATGCCCGCATTTTAAGAATCGTGGACAAAGGCGACGGTTCCTTTTTTCCTGCCTGGAATCATTTCCGCGAGCGAGACGGTGAATTGGAAATGTACCACGCATCAAGGGCGAGACCGGATATTACGCCGGTAGCAATGACGCTTCCTGCCCCTAGGGCTTTGCGGAATAATCAAGGGCATCAAACATCCGTTCCAAGCACAGGGCGAAGTCGGAAAAGAGGTGGTGTTTTCATAAAAATCCAAGGGCGGAATCTTAGGTTTACTTCATCCGGGATTCAAGAATTCGGTGAAAAAGCGAGAAACGTTCCCGACTTTGCCCAAGAGGTATATACCCAATTAAATGCCCTTTGGCGTTCCCGGACGGCTAGGGGGGTACTCCAAGAATTAGAAAAGAAAGGACGCCCTGTTTTTATCCTTCCCGTAAGTTCTACCGGACAAGGGAGCCGGCAATATATGAACACCGTGTATTGGAATCCCAATAACCCTAGTCCATTGCAAACGGAAGCAGGGGAGGAGTACCACGCCGGTATCCAACTGCTTCATGAATTGGTGCATGTCAAGCGCTATCTAAGCGGGGAATATGCTAGGGATGAAGGGAAAGTCCTTGTTGCCCCGGATCGTTATACCTTCCTCAAAAAAGAGGAGGAAGAGGCTTGTCATTTGGAAAATAAAATCCGTTCCGAATTGGGCATGCCCCTTCGTACGTATTACGGTGTTACGGAAATCGCGAAGAATCGAGGAAGGGTGTTCGGTTCTTGGAGATATTAGGATTTCGGTGTGTTAAGGAATGATGTTGTTCAGATATATCCCGATAAGAATCGGGACGAAAGATTTACGATGTAAGACGCCACTTGGTTATTTAGCATTAATCCCGTCTTACGTCTTACATCTTTTGTCTTACGTCTGATTAGCAATATCTTAGGCAATTGACATAATCGAAAAGAAGCCACACAATTGCTTAGTACAGCCTACATCTTATGTCCTTGTTTTTAGACAATAGTTCTTCTTGAAAAATAACAATACTCTTACTTAGTGATTGTG
>JAHDDF010000745.1 GCA_020629475.1 Saprospiraceae bacterium | reverse complement strand
CCGGGACATCTACCGGCCCTCATTTGCATTATGAAGTGTTCCAAGCGGGAGAAAACGTGAATCCGCAGGATTACGTGAGTATGTAGTTTATTTTATTGCAATAAGAAAACGGGTTGTTCCTTATCTTTTAATGGAACAACCCGTTTTTATTTAGGAATAAGGGAATCCTATTCCTCCGCTTTACACCACGGCATTTTCCAAAATGGAAAACTTCCGCTCGTCCATATCCATTTCAGCCTTGATTCCGTAGGGTAACGTGAAGGTAGGACAAGCATGACCGAAATCCATTCCCGTAATAATAGGAAGTTCCGCTAGCCCTTCCTCCTCCTTGATTACCTTAAGTAGCGCTTCATCGTATTCTTTCCAATACATATCGCCATAAGGTCTTCCTACGATTAAACCCTTGATTTTTTTAAAAATCCCTGCCGCGGCGTAGTTACGGACAATCCAAAGGAAATTCCTAGGCGGCATTTTTACTTCCGATGTTTCAATAAACATGATTTTCCCTTCCCATTCCGAAGGAGAAACCCAAACGCTCGTATCCCTTAAGAATTCCAAAACCTCTATACAACCACCCAATAATTCTCCTTGAACCTGTCCTTGCCCTTGTAAGAAACGCCAACCGGTACATGATTCCAATTTCCTTGTAATCCCTTGATGCTCCGGTACTCCCCAATCCAAAAATTCCGAGGTCCACCCTTGGGTATTGGGTAATATTTCACCTACGGGTTCATTGGAAAAGAAAGTTCTTTTTATATCATCTACTTGGTAAGCATGCATCCCGTTATTTTCCGCGAATCCTACCAAGGTAGAGGTGCCGTAAAATGACGTTACACCCGCCTTATAAAAACAAAAATGGGTTACCGTAGTATCCGAAAAACCCATAAATATTTTGGGGTGGTTCTTTATGATATCAAAGTCAATAAAAGGAAGGGTGCGTATACTTTCCTCTCCTCCAATATTTGAAATAATAGCTTTGATAGAATCATCCTGCAATGCTTCCATTAAATCCTCCGCTCTCGCCTTTGGATTTTTATAAATCCAGTCCGCGGATTTCATGGAATGTCGTGTTTCCACTACCTCAACCCCGAACTCCTCTTGCATTTGTTTTTTTCCGGCTTCATACCGATGAGGCATATCACCGGCACCGCCCCAAGAAAGGGAAATGGTAGCTACTTTGTCTCCTTGGTTTAATTTTCTTGGCTTAATCATGGTTTAATCTTTCTTATCTCAAATAATAATCTTTCTTCCAGGAAGGCATTTTGTTCCGGGTTTAATTCA
>JAHDDF010000744.1 GCA_020629475.1 Saprospiraceae bacterium | reverse complement strand
TCATCCGTTTTATCCAATTAGGCTAAAATCTCCAATTGGGAAGCTGGGACGCGAGTACCGCGTCTCTACAATAAAACATTTCCATCGAATCCTGACGTCAACCCATATTTATGCCTTTTCAAAACCAAGGAAACCCTATCTTTCCGAAAAACGAAGATATGCCGACCATTATTACCGCCCCCTTGGACCGATTTCAAAATTTAGAAGGATATCCTTTCACCGGAAATTTCATCGAGGTAGCGGAAGGCTTAAACATGCACTATTTGGATGAAGGGCCCAAGGATGCACCGGTAGTTTTATTGCTGCACGGAGAACCCAGTTGGTCCTACCTGTACCGCAAAATGATTCCCGTTTTGACGGAACGCGGATTAAGATGCATCGCTCCCGATTTAATCGGCTTCGGGAAATCCGATAGATTCAAGGAGCAGGAGGCATACTCTTATGAATCACACTTGGTTTGGATGCGTAGTTTCTTGTCCAAAATGGAACTCAAGGACATTTCCCTGTTTTGCCAAGATTGGGGTGGTTTAATCGGGCTTCGTTTGGTATCGGAATCCCCCGATCAATTCACAAGGGTTTTAGCGTCGAATACCATACTTCCGACCGGACAATTCCCGGCGACGGAAGCATTCCTCAAATGGCGTGAATTCTCCCGGAAATCGCCGCAATTTGATATCGGGCGGGTATTACAAAAAGGAACCTTAACGGACCTTTCCGAGGAAGTAATCCGTGCCTATAACGCACCCTTCCCGAATGAGGAACACAAAGCGGGTTCCCGCATTTTCCCGATGCTGGTGCCCATAAAACCCGATGAGCCCGAAGCCATCAATAATCAATTGGCTTGGCAAAAATTATCGACATTCACCAAGCCTTTTTTAACCATTTTCGGTTCCGGTGATCCCATCATGCGCGGTGCGGAAAAAGTAATAAAAGGCATTGTTCCCGGCGCCAAAGGACAAGACCATAAAATCATAGAGGCGGGTCATTTTATCCAAGAGGATAAGGGCGAGGAACTAGCCGCTTACTTGGCTGAATTTTGTGGGCATTAATGGATGTAATCGAAGAACATAAGGTACCCGGATTGAAGGAGCCAACCCGTTTATATGATTATGCCAATGGTGTTTTTCAAGCACTACCGAGCCGGAAATCATTAAAAAAAGCCATTTCAAAAGGTTTGGTTTTGGTGGATAATGCGAAGGGCATTTCCGGGCAATTCCTCAAAGGAGGTGAAGTCTTACAGCTCTTACAAGAAGAGGTAAAAACCAAAACCGTTTCCTTGGATT
>JAHDDF010000201.1 GCA_020629475.1 Saprospiraceae bacterium | reverse complement strand
CGATAGCGAAACGCTGAGACCGGAAATCAGAGTAATAATCAATACCCGGACGGTACTGAATCTTAAACCAAGAAGTGGGACGGTACTCAATATTAATGTTACCGATGATACGATTTACCCTATCCTCTAGCGGGTTTTGGTTAATGGTCCAGTAAGGATTATCATAACCCGTGTTTCCGTAACGGTACTTACGCTGTGTTCCGTCAGCGAAGATATAAGCTGCAGGATTATTGACAGGGTCCTCTAGACCGTTAGCATTGTCAAAAGTAGGAGCGGTACGGGTTAAACCCAACATCACACCGGATGTGTTAGAACCCTGCTCAATACGGTAACCTCCGGAGTTAACATAGTTTACACCTAATCCTAGGTCAATCTTGTCACCCAATTTAGTGGTTGCGTTGAAACCAACGTTCACTTTTTGGAAGTCGTTCAATGGAATAATCCCTTGGTCATATTGGTAACCCAAGGATAAACGCATGGTACTTGTCTCATTTACCGCGGTTACCGCCAAGTTGTTCTTGTTGGAAACACCGGTTTGGAAGAAGTCGTACTGGTCATAAACATTTACCGGACGACCGGAAGCGTTAGGGTCATCGGAAGAAACGATGGAACCGTTTACGTCATGCAAGTAAGTACCTGCATCGTTAGCATAACTCAAACCTGAGATAGCAGGACCATAAGAGTAACCGGAACCGGTTTCAGGACCTTCATAGGTTTGGAAACGTCCTTGAGCAAACTGGTTTTGAAGCTCAGGCGTTTGAGTAATGGAAGAGAAAGTAACGTTGGTGGAGAAATCCACGGTTACCTTTTGCTTACCTCTTTTACCTTTCTTGGTAGTAATGATGATTGCACCGTTACCCGCTTGGGAACCGTAAAGAGCGGTTGCAGCAGCACCTTTCAAAACGGTTACTTCCTCGATATCCTCCTGGTTGATATCAATCGCACGGTTGGAGAATGCCACGGAAGCTACCGCGTCACCCGAGCGTAACTGGGAGTTATCAATAGGTACACCATCCACAACGATAAGTGGCTGGTTGTTACCATTAATGGTATTGGCACCACGAATCAAGAAATAGGAAGCACCACCTGCAGCACCGGAGGAACCAGTAACTTGAACACCGGCAACCTTACCGGCAAGTGCTTGTACAAGGTTGGTCTCCCCTGCACCGGTAACTTCTTCACCCCCTACTTTCTGTACGGAGTAACCCAGTGCCTTCTCTTCCTTCTTAATACCAAGGGCGGTCACGACCACATCGGTCAAAACCACACCTTCAGCCATAGTGAAGTCATAAGAAGCTCCATCAGCAACAACTTGCTCGATGGTTTGATAGCCCGTGTAGGAGATTTCCAACACGTCACCGTCATTGGCTTGGATGGAATACGTTCCATCAAATTCGGTGATGGTACCGGTACCGGTACCCTTGATACTAACATTTGCTCCGATTACGGGCTCACCGCCCTCATCGGTTACTGTTCCGCTGATCGTTTTCTGCGCGAGAACAGTAGCAAATCCTAGCATCAGAAAGCTGATAGCTAAGAAAAATTGTTTCATACCGTCAATTTTGGTTTAAAGTGAATTGATATTGACCGGGCTAAAGTAAACAATCCGGTAAGTTTTCACAATTCCTTAACACGGAATAAATAATAATTCGCTGCATATGTGTATCACAAAAAGACGGTAGAATGGAAAAAATTTCAAACCCAGATAGCTCTTTACACCGAGAAAGGAAACATAAAATCTAGCATATTGGATACCTGATTAAATTGCACCCAAACCCTATTTAGAGAATCAAAATTCGCGGCTGAAAGCGAGACAAAACTATATTCCACAAAACATTAGCTAAGTTCCCGTAAATACATACCTATGGTATTGTGTAAACCATAATATAATGAGTCGACCACCAAGGCATGACCAATGGAAACCTCTAATAATCCCGTCATGTTTTGCTTGAAAAATTTTAGGTTTTCCAAGTTTAAATCGTGTCCGGCATTCTGTTCCAAGCCAATTCCTGCAGCAAAACGGGAGGCTTCCGCAAAGGGTAAAACGGCTTCTTCCTTGTTTTTAGCGAAGTCGTGGGCATAAGGTCCCGTGTAGAATTCTACCCTATCCGTTCCGGTTTCTTTTGCCGCTTCAAGCATTTTTTTATCCGGGTTAATAAAAATGGAAACGCGGATACCCTTGGATTGTAATTCGGAAATGACCTCTTTCAAAAAAGATTGATGCGTGATGGTGTCCCAACCGTTATCCGAGGTTAAGGCATCGGGAGAATCCGGTACGAGCGTACACTGGTGTGGTGGATTATCCAATACCAACTTGAGGAAATCGGGCGTAGGGTTCCCTTCTATATTGAATTCCGTGGTTACTACATCTTTTAGGACCGGGATATCATCATAACGGATATGCCTTTGATCCGGGCGGGGGTGAACGGTAATTCCTTGCGCCCCGAAACGCTCGCAATCTTTGGCTACTTGTACTAAATCAGGAAAGTTGCTTCCTCTGGCATTACGGATAAGGGCGATTTTGTTGATATTTACACTCAAACGGGTCATCGAAATAGGAATTTTGGCTAGGGAATTCGATTTCGGGCGCAAATTCGATATTTCAAGCATAGAAAACATCCCCCAAAAGGGAATAATGACAAAAAGCTGATAATGGAAGGGCACACGGAACATAAGGATGATATTCCATTGGGGCTTCAAGTCCCTACCCTTGTTTTTGCCTTCTTTATTTGCTTTGCGTTTGGAGGTTTGCTTTCCGCCCTTCTCGTCGGGGATATGTCGGAAACGGGAAATGCCCGACTAATGGCAGGGATTTCAAACTTTACCCTCTTTTTACTTCCCGGGCTTATTTTTTCCGTTTTCTTATACCGCAAGTCCTGGTTGCATTCCGTAGACGCCCATAGGAATACCTCACCCCTTTCCTACCTCTTTACGTTTGCCGCAACGCTTGGAGCTTTACCATTGGTTCATCTTCTATATTTTATCAATAAAAAAATACCCTTGCCGGATTATTTAACCAATATGGACGAGGGCTCCAACGCATTGTTATCAAAACTCCTCAGCACGGAATCTACTTGGGAAATTATTCCGCTTCTAGGGCTCTTGGCATTGCTCCCGGCGCTAGGCGAAGAGTGGATATTTAGGGGGATTATTCAAAAAAGGCTAGGAGGAATTATTCAAAACCCGCACATCCCGGTATGGATAACCGGCTTTCTTTTTAGTCTTCTTCATTTTCAATTCCAAGGATTTTTCCCACGATTCTTCCTTGGTTTGTTCCTTGGGTATCTCTTTCTTTGGTCGAAAAGCCTTTGGTTGCCTATTTTTGCGCACTTTGTCAACAATGGGGTCCAAGTTTTCATTTTCGTTTTAGGAAATGAAGAAACTAGCCCCGAGATTGACGAACCAATCCTAACACAACCTTGGTGGCTTATTTCAGGTGCCTTGGTTTTCAGTACGGCACTGTACTTTTTAAAACAACTAACCGTAAAGAACAACGAAACGAAAAACGTAACATGATCAACAAGGACTTACTTACAAGAGCCATAACCGCGCTGATTTTCGTCCCGGTCATGTTGGGTGGTTTATTCGGTGGGCCCTACCTGTATACCCTTCTCTTTTTTATCGTTTTGGTTACTTGTTCCCTGGAGTATTACCAACTCATTTACCCCAAGGAGCAAGAGCAGCATAGATTCAGGAGATATTACGGTGTTTTCCTGAGTTGCTTATTGTATACCATCGTAGCCTTTAGCTACCTTTTCCCTGATTTTAAATTCAATCCGCCCGCAGCGGTAGTAATGGTGCTCACAGGATCATTCTTAGCTTTTATATATGAGCTATTCCGGGTTTCGGATTCTCCATTTACCCATATCGCGCAAACGCTTTCCGGTATATTATATATAGGCGTTCCCATGACGTTCACGCTTTTCCTATACTTCGGGGAAAGCCCTGAATTTACGGATCACGTGCTTGGATTCTTGAACAGGCCCGTGTATACCAATCATATCGTTATCGGCTTAATCGTGATGAACTGGCTAAGTGATACGGGTGCTTACCTTGGGGGGCGGGCATTCGGTAAAACACCCTTATTCCCTAGGATTTCCCCGAAGAAAACTTGGGAGGGAACCATTTCAGGGGTGATTACCTTGATGATTGCCGCCTATATATTTTCCCTCTTTTGGACGGAAATCGCCTTAATCCATTGGCTTGGGTTAGGAGTGGTAGTCGCTGTTTTTGGCGGCTTGGGCGACTTGGTGGAATCCATGTTAAAACGCTCCAAAGGGGTAAAGGATTCCGGTAAATTCCTGCCGGGGCACGGTGGTATGCTGGATAGGTTCGATGCCTTTATTTTCCTATTGCCTTTTGCTTCGGCTTACGTTTACTTCTTTATGGGGTAAATCCGAAAATCATTCATTCCACTTGGGCTTGTGCTTTAATACTTCCTCAAAGATGGGACAGCCCTCATGATGCGCTCCTTTCAAATACCCCGTACTCATCAAGAATTCATTGGTAATCTCTCCGCCTGTAAACTTGAAGGTTTTCTTGAAAAGCTTTACCCATTGTTCTTTCGTCAAAGGGTGGTTATGATCCAACCAAGCTTTAAATGAGCCAAATTCCTTTTGCAAACCAAGGATAACATTGGCATTATGAATCGCCGCGTTTACTTTTAATTTATTCCTGATTATTCCTGCATCACTAAGAAGTCGCTCCCTGTCCTTTTCCTTGAAGGCGGCTACCTTTTTTATGCTAAAACCCGCATAGGCTTTCCTAAAATTCTTTTGTTTATTCAGGATTGTGCTCCAAGACAAACCTGCTTGGTTTATTTCCAATAATAGGCGCCCGAATAATTCATCATCCGATTCAATGGGAAAACCATATTCCGTATCGTGGTACACCTTATGGACATTATCCTCTTCCTTACCGATTACGGATTCACAATAGGTATTCATGTTTTCCATTGTAGATGTTTAAAACTTAGGCGTCCCGTGATACATCACGATAAAGACCAAAGCGGTTCTCATGGCAAAAGAAACATTCTCATCCAATTCATCAATGACTTCCCAATCCCTGCGGTCGCCTTCATAAAGGGTATACATTTGGAATTTCCCGTAGGTTTTCTCCCTCACGAACCACTCCTCGTTTACGTTGCGGTACTTACTGATTAAGGTTAAGGTATGGGTGCCGTCGGATAAGCGCCATTCGGAATAATCACCGCGCCATTTGGTACGGATATTAACGATATCACCGTCACCCCGGACTTCCCATTGGGATGGGTCGTCCTTCCACTTCATTTTTATGGTTCCGGAATACTCCCCGATATTATAATCCCATTCCGACCAATCATCCCCGAAGCGCCAACGGCGGGTAATTTCACCTTCCTCATCCTCTACATCAGTGAAAACAATCCAATCCGCAAAGGAATCGTCTTCCCGGGAGGAAATCCCGAAATATGCTTCCTGTGCTTGAAGGGCAACAAAAGACAGCAGAACAAACACTTGGGTTAAACCAATCCTCATGGCTATTATTTTTATCCGACAAACAAGAAACGCATTTCCGGGAATAAAAAAGGTTAAGAAAATTGCAAGGTCAGGCAACCCTTTCTAATTTCTTGGGTAAATACCTCGTACAACGTCAAAATCAATGACCTCCGACGAAGCCAAAATCATAAAGAAAGCAAAATCCGGTAACCGTTCCGCTACCACGGAGCTGTACCGCCGGTACGAGCGGTATTGGTTCCGCTTATGTCTCCGCTACGGTAGGGACAGGATGGAGGCACAGGATATTTTTCAGGAAGGAATGGCGAAGGTCTTCAAGGGGCTAAACCAATTCAAGCCGGAAAAAGGAAGTTTTGCTACTTGGTCTAGCCGTGTTATCGTGAATGAGGCATTGAAATATTTAAAACGCCATAGGCAGCTCCTGTCCTTTGAAGAATGGGGGCATGGAGAAGAACCTTATACGGAACCTACGGTGATGCCCCCCGGCATTGACGCGAAACAATTAACCCAAATTATCCAACAGTTGCCCTCCGGCTACCGGATGATTTTCAACATGTATGAATTGGAGGGATATACGCACAAGGAAATAGCGCAGGTCTTGGGTATTAGCCAAGGCACTTCCAAATCCCAATTGTCCAAGGCAAAAAGGATGTTGAGGGATAAACTGAAAGTGTTATTCTAAAGTAGAGGAGTAAAATGGACAACGATAATAATCTAGGCGATTTCTTCAGGAAGCGTTTGAACCAAACGGATGGTTCGAGCGATGGCTGGGATATGCCGGATCCCGAGTTGCGGGCATCCGTGCTAGCCAGTATCTCGTCGGGTTCCGGAAGAGGAGGGCAAGGCAAAAAGATAATGCTAATAATTATCCCCATAATTATTTTCGCATTTCTGATCGGATACATTTTTAAATTAAAAAATGACCTTCGAAATGCCGTAATGATATCAACTATTGAAATCCCTAAAAGAACGACATCCTCTTATTTCTCTAACCTTAATACAAAAGCGCTTAATTCCGTTTTAAAACATCAATTAAAAAACCAAGAAAACAGCCTTACCAATTTAATTTCCGAAAACAAAAAACTGAAAAACAAAATCACTTCATTCATTCCTGAAATACAAGAAGTAGAACGCTTGGTTTATGTAGAGGATCAAGAATTAATTAACCAACAAAACAGCATTATTGCTGAACTTAGAAACAGAATTTCCTCCTTGGAATCCATTATTAATTCCAAGGAGGAAAAACCGGCTTTTACACCCTTAAAAATCTTGGATGTAGCAACCCTTCCGCTTGAGGAAAAGCGTGAATATGATATTCCTCCCCTGATTCCGATTTATACAAATAACATTTATGAGGAAAATTGGGAGTTCGGATATAATTATAGGCATTCTATTACCGCTTTAAAAACAGAAAGGGATTTTGGCATTCACCGTGCAACGGCAGGGGCAAAGCAGGAAGATAGATTTGTCCATAAGCAACACGGCATTACCGCATCCAGGAAATTAACACCGTACTTTTGGATAACCGGCGGAATTTCTTTCCAAAAATGGAACCTAGCCAGAAGCAGTAACACTAGCCTAGCCTACAATCCTGAAGGAGAAGAAATTATTACCGGAGAAGGCATTAGAACTCGAATTAATTCAGAGAACCGGACTTATTTAGGCAATACGAATAATAACACCAGTCTTTTATTAGAGGACGGTCAACTTCCTTCCGAGGGTGATTTAATCGAGGTGGCTATTAATGATGAATTATCGGGTATTGGCTTAAGGGTTCCCTTGTCCTTGAATTACTATCAAAACCTAGGAAAAGGACGCTTTATCCTGACTACGGGTGTTCAATATAATTGGTTACAAACGCGGGATTACAAATACGGAATAAATATTTCATCCAATGATACGGAATACTATAACCGGAATTTAATTTCAACTGACATAGAACCCTATAGTGTCGGATTTTTCGGGTTCCATTCAGGGCTTGCTTTTGATTATCCCGTTGCACGTGATTTTAGGTTAAGGGCTAGCTTAGATGCGGGATATAATTTCCACAAAGGAAGTCAGTTGGAAAAATTTAATTCCGGTATTTCCTTGGGTATTATTTATTCATTAAAAAAGAAAAAAGAGGTTAAATCCCTCATTCAAGAATTCGAAAAGAAAAAGAAAAAACTAGAGAAAAAAGACGTCATATACCCCAGGTACTTTTAGATTCTTTTTACATATCCCAAAAGACAACGTTTTCCTATTTTCTTTATGTGTTTTATTCCAATAACAACTATTGCTTGCTCCGTAGGTTTAGCGTGTAAGATATCGCTCCTACGGAGCTTTTTTTTGCGCCCCTTTCGGGGCTAATAATATTATGTCCCTACAGGACATCTTTGATTTTGGCTGTACTAAGCAGTTGTGTTGTTCTTTTTCAAGAAGAGCATTCGCTTAAAATTTTGT
>JAHDDF010000200.1:6843-7955 GCA_020629475.1 Saprospiraceae bacterium | reverse complement strand
AGCGTTTGGAATCTCCCGTCATGCATATAAGGGGCGGTGAGATCAATGCTTTTTAAGGAATGTACCTTAAATGCACCTACGAATGGCGGGAAGTTCGTTCCCTCAAATACGCCTAGATCATCCGTGGATTCTATATCGATTCCGTTGTTCGTAGGACCGTTATCCGGGTTAATAAAAGCCTCCGTGGAGTGGCAACCTATACAGCCCCCTCCGCCAAGGGTCGTCGGTAAGAAAAAAATCCGCTTCCCGTTGTTCTCGCTTTGGGTAAAATTGGGGAAATTATCCGTAGGAGCTTCCACCATTTCCCTTCCCGTATCATACTTTGAGTTCAAGCTGACGATACTCCTGACAAATTGTGCCAACGCCTTGGAAATACGATCCGAATTGATTTCCTCCGTTCCGAAAGCCTCCCTGAATAATTCAGGATAAAAACCTTGTGCTTGAACCGCATCCACTACTTCTTGCAAGGTCATACCCATTTCTACCTCGTCTTGGAAAGGCATCAAGACTTGCTCTTCCAAGGAGGTAGCTCTTTCGTCCCAAAAGAATCTCCCCCTCTCATACCATCGAGCATTAATCAAGGACATGGAATGGCGGCGCGTTTCACCACCTTCAAAACCTAAACTCAAAACGGCATCATCCGAAAAACCATTTTCTTGTTTGTGGCAAGAAGCACAAGAAATGGTTGCGTTCGCGCTTAGGTTGGTATCATAAAAAAGGACGCGCCCTAGGGTTGCCCCGGCATCCGTTGTAGGATTATCCAACGGGGTATTATCATTATCCACTGCGGCATTTTGCCCCGCACCTACAAGAACATTGGTAGTAAGATGTCCGGGTAAATCCAAGGAGGAATAATTATACGGGATATCAGGAAGATTCGGAAAGTTGTCCGGATTGCCTACGGTCGTTTCCGGATCATTCTTACAGGAAACCAAAACCAAGGAAAGCATAAATATGGCAGCAATGACGAAAGACCGGTTTTTCATTATTTCATTCTATTGATATGAATAGTTGGGAGTTCGACTTAAATCATTGCGATTGGTTTAATAAGAACCTGAATTTATCCGTCACTCCCTCTTGTTCCTGATAGTCTAAAAAAGGTAGATAATTCA
>JAHDDF010000200.1:4873-6743 GCA_020629475.1 Saprospiraceae bacterium | reverse complement strand
AATCGGACAATTTCAATATCAGCACTCGGATGAAGAAACTAATACTACAAACCATCTTTGTTTTAACGGCGGCAACGGGTTTTGCCCAAAGCCCGAATTACGCCGAGGACATTTCCTGTTTTTTATACACAAGATGTACCTCTTGCCATAATCCCACGGGCGTTGCACCTTTTTCCCTCATGTCCTATTCGGATGCCTACACCTATCGTTTTGCCATTCAAAATGCGGTAAACACCGGAAGTATGCCACCTTGGCCGGCGGACCCTACCTACGTTTCCTATGCGCATGAACGAGTACTTACGGCAGCGGAAATCCAATTGGTCAATGATTGGGTAGCCATTGGTGCACCGGAGGGAAATCCCACGGATGCACCGCCACCACCGAATTATAGTTCCACGGAATTAATTACCTCCCCTGATTGGGTAGCGCAAGCACCCAATTACACGTCCCAGGCATCCACGGAGGACGAGTACCGTTGTTTTGCCATTACCAATCCTCATGCTACGGACAAATTCATCACCGAACTAGAGGTCGTCCCCGGAAATTCCGAAATCGTTCACCACGTACTCATTTTCAAGGATGCCGGAAATGGCCCTTCCAATAGTGATGGCGGAACAGGATATACCTGCTTCGGGGGTACGGGTAGCGGTTCTTCCGTATTCCTAGGCGGATGGGCTCCCGGGCAAGGGGTTATCCGCTTCCCTGCCGGAATGGGTATCCGCTTAAACGCGGGTGAAACCATCGTTCTTCAGACGCATTATCCCATAGGGAGTGCCGGTTTGGTGGATGCGGGAACCAAGGTAAATATGGTTCTTAGTGATGACCTTAGTACACGGGAGGTGAGTAGTGATGCATTCCTCAATCATTTTGTTTCCTTGACGAATGGTCCTTTATTTATTCCCTCCAATACGACCAAGACTTTCTACGGGGAGTTTACCGTTCCCATTAACGCTACCGTTCTTAGTGTTTTCCCGCATATGCACCTAATCGGGAGAACCATGAAAGTTTACGCCGTTACGCCGGGCGGGACCACTATTCCCATCATCGATATTCCGGATTGGGATTTTGAGTGGCAAGGTGATTATTACTTTCGGCAACCCGTAGTCATACCCGCAGGTTCCACATTGTATAGTGAGACCTTTTATGATAATACCAACGCTAATCCTTACAATCCGAGTAATCCGCCCATTAATGTTTCCTCAGGGGAAGCTACGAATGATGAAATGATGCTTGTCTTTTTCTCTTATCTCCCTTATCAATCAGGGGATGAAAGCATCGTGGTGGATAATAATCTTACGCCCATAAATTATTGCGATACGGTTCCGATACTTCCTGTTGAACTTATAGACTTCAAGGGCAGGCACCTTCCCTACGAAGGAAACCTTTTGGAATGGTCTACCGCTTCCGAAATCCAATCTTCACATTTTGAGGTAGAGCGCTCCTTGGATGGTTTGAACTTTTCTACTGTAGGAAGGGTGGATGCCGCGGGCTTTAGCTTGGAGGAAGAGCAATATGCCTTTACCGATAATATACTCGCCAACGGCAGGTATTATTATCGTTTAAAAATGGTGGACGAGGATGAAACTTACGAATACTCCCCTTTGGTGGTTATACTTGTGGATAATCGGCAAGCGTTCAGCATTATCCCGCATCCGGTGAAGGAGGGCGCCCAACTCGTATTCTCGGAAAATCTCGTCGGGGAAGGAAAACTCCGCATCTTTGACGCACAAGGGAAATTAATCCGGGAAAGGGTTTATCCATTAAATCAGGAATCCTTTATTCCTTTGGAAACCGATGCACTTTCGGATGGTCTTTACTTCGTGGAATTCAATATAAACGGAATTTCCACCACCGCTAAAATGATAAAGCA
>JAHDDF010000200.1:0-4773 GCA_020629475.1 Saprospiraceae bacterium | reverse complement strand
GATTTAATCTTTTCCAATAAAGAATCAAACATGGGTTTGAAATGCTCTTTTCCCTTGTATTGGGCAGTTATCAAATCCGAAGTATCATCCATGAAGGCGGATGCGGATTTCTTGGCTTGATGCGCCAAAAGATTGGCGTAGCCATGCGTCAAACCATGTTCCTCTTTTAGGAACTTGATAATTTGACCATGTTTTTCCAAACCCGAGGATTTAATAATACTAACCCATTCCACTAGGGGTTTTCCGTATTTTGCCTCAATATTGGCAATCATTTTCTTTACCGCCTCATCCATTATTTATCCGTTTAATTTTCAAAATTCACATCCAAATATAAAAACAGGGCATAAAAAAATCCCCCCGGCGAATGCCGGAGGGATTTTCTCTATCAGCTAAAGTCAAAATTACTTAAGACCCAAAGCCTGCATGGTAGCAATGTTCATGTTTCCTACAGGAAGACCGTTGTCTTGTTGGAACTTAGCCAAAGCTGCACGGGTTCTTCCACCCATTACACCGTCAACGGAACCCGCATCGTAACCACGGCTGTTCAAAGCCTCTTGTACGCGGGAAATCATGGAATTGTTTACGTCACCGGCACAAACAACCTCAACCCACTCTCCGTAGCCACCTTGAGCTACAAGAACTTTCTTGGTTTCGGTTCTGTACTTAGGCTCGCTGTAAGTAGTGGAAGCACCACCACAGTTAGCCAAAACCTTCTTGGTTACGGTCTTGTACACAGGTGGTACGTACTCTTCCTCAACACGAGCAGGAGAAACCAACTGCTGGATCTTGATGGTTTTGTAGGTAGCGTCAGTGTAGGTAGTGTCATAACGCTCAGCCTCAACCAATACGCTGTTGCTATTGGTTTTGTAAACCGCAGGAATCTCTTCCCAACAAAGTACGTAGCAATCCTCAGGATTAGCGGAAAGACAGTTAGGAGTCTTCTTCTTGCGCACCCACTTACCGGAAGCAGCGGATACCAATTCCTGGGAAGTGTTAGTCTCGTACCTTGCAGGTACAACGGATACTTTACATCCACCTTCGGAAGCAAGTACTCTCTTCTCTACAGTTTCGAACTGTGCAGGAACAACTTTCAATTTCTTGTAGCCATCCTTAACCAATACCTGCTCGGTAACGGTCTCGTAAGTAGCTTTAGTAGTGGAAACTTTCGCTTCACCACCGCTTACCAAAACTTGAGTGGTAACGGTTTCGTACACATCAGGAGTCTTACACTTTGCGTAACACTTACCGTACTGATCGGGTACCGGTGGAGGAGAGTTAAATAGATCTGCATCAGATTGCGCGAACACAACCAATGCCAACATCATGGAAAACAACGTAACGGTTAAACGTTTCATAGTATTGATATTGATTAAAATTATTGAGTAAATGAATTTCAGATTTATTGCTTAATTAGTACGTATTCCTCTCTTCCGCTTACTTTAATCTTGCGAAAAAGATTATACCCGCCGGCACCCATCATAGTGAGGTACTCTTGCTTACTCAGGATTTTGCCATTCTCGTCTTTTACTACGGTAACACCGTCATTGTAGTAGACTTGCCCTTGAACGATATCAATGGATTGGTCATCATATTCCATCAAACGCGCCTTGGTAATGGCATCCTCAAGTATTTTGCCCGTAAAGATATTCTCTCCGGTGATAACTTCCTGCACATAACCACTTTTATTAATGACTAAATGTGTAGGATAACCCGCTACCTTGAATCCCCCGTGGATATCAAAGGCATCGGCTAGGACTTTATATTTAAAAGGTCGGCGTTGAAGAAACTTCAAAACCTTCTCTCTGTCGTCCGTAGCGGGAGCGATGAACACCACGTCATCCTTTCCGCTAAATTTGGAAACCAAACGGTTTAATTCCGGTATCTCCCTTATACAAGGAGCACAAGCGGTAAACCAAAATTTAACCACCACGACTTTCCCTGCCATGGTATTTGAGGAATAGACCTTTCCGTCGAGACCTGTTTCCTCATAATATGGTGCATAAAGACCCTTAAGTTCACTAGCCGTGGTAAACCGGAATTTCTTTACCGGTTTAGAGGGAGCAGTAGTTGGCCTAGGCGTATTTACGGGTTTAGTCGCCGGTTTGGGTTTTGGTGTCGTCGTAGCCAAAGGTTGAGTCAAAGGTCGAAGCAACTCAATGGTGATGGAAATCAATTCACCTGAATCGGAAAACTTGGGTGTGATGTTCCCGTAATCCTTCCCGGGTTGTAGGGAAATGAACCTGGAAAAATCAATAACGTTACCGTCATCCCCAACGATTAAGGTCTGGGAATTAATAGCGAATGCGGGCTCCGCGGAACTACTCCCGCCTTGAGCGAATGATGCCCCGTAGGACAAGAAAAAAAGAATGATTGCTATTAAGGTAGTTTTCCTCATTTTGTGTATTGATAATTAGACGAAAACCGACGCAAAAGTAACAATTGTGGGGATGCCTATGGAATTTTTTTTTCCATAAATATTTTGCCTCGTTGAAACTGATTGAAATGGTAGAATATTATTTGGGAAAGCGTAGTTTTTGCGGAACATTTTTCAGTCTCGTATACTAAAGATAAGGAATTTTAACTTCCCTTAAGACACGATTTATTGATGAAAAAGCCACGTTTCCCGGAAGATTAGGTAAAAACATGCACTCCCTTGTATATCTTACCCTCTTATTAAGGGAAAATGTCACGGGAATTAAAACTAGCCATTGCTGTTTTTTGCATCATCGCCTGTACCTCATGCGGTAACCGGGACGCTAGTATCTCGGCATTTCCCTATCCTTACGGGATTTCCCCAACGGGTAAATTCAAAAACGCGGAAGAACTTCCGTCCATTCTTAGTAAGTCAGGAATCCTTTCCCTCAGGCTCCCTTCCGTTACACCCAAAGAAATTAAGGCGATACGACACCAGCAAAGACTGCTTGAAATCCAAAGGCGGGGAAAGAGGAATTTTGTCGTGGGAAACAAAAAATTCACGAGGGATGACCTTAAGCGGGCATCGGAATTACTCGAAGCTTGGGCGGGAAGCGCCCTAATCCCCCCCGAGGAATACTTTGACTTATATCAGTCCGCCGGAAAAGACGGAAAAGGAAACGTAAAATTTACGGGGTATTATTCGCCCGTGCTCTCGGTTTCATCCGTGAGAACGGAAGAATTCAAATACCCCTTCTATTCATACCCTAAGGGAATTAGTCCTTTACCTACCCGGAAAGACATCCATATGAACGGCGCACTTAAGGGAAAAGGATTAGAAATCGCTTATGCCAATGATTTGCTTGAAATACAAAGGATGCAATTACAAGGATCAGGTTTCGTAAGATTCGAGGATGGCAGTCTTCGATTACTGTCCTTTAATGGTACCAACAAAAAACCTCGGAGGAGTATTCAGGCATATTTTAAGAAAAAGTACGCGGAGAAGGGTGTCGGGGTTACATTAGGGCGGATCAAGAAATTCCTTAGGAACAATCCGGACAAATACGAGGAGATCGTTTACCACAACCCTTCTTACGTTTTCTTTAGCCTTAGCCCGAAAGGGAGACAAGTGAAAGGTTCCGGGAATGTCCCATTGACTCCCGGCATTTCCGTAGCAACGGATAAAAGGTATTTCCCTTCCGGATCATCTTTCATTGCTCTCAAACCCGTCCCGAAAAAAAACCACACTGAACATGAGTCAGTATTGTTGTTGGCACAGGATGTGGGCGGCGGGATAAAGGGGCCCGGAAGATTAGACTTGTATACGGGAATCGGGAATAAAGCCCTACGTGATGCCGAACTGAATCACTACGGCAATCTTTGGTTGTTATTACCAAAAAAATAAGGATCCGATGAGATCCTTATTTTTTTGCTTTTAAGAATAGTATTCTACAAAAATAATTCAGAGAACATATACCCCAAAGAGGAAAGGGTCACGATATAAATAAGATAATGCCTAATATCTCTCTTCGCGGTCCTTTCGTCATTCTCGGGGGTAAATTCGAAGGTAGAAGTAGAGTTTTTCATTAATATCGGTTTTATAAATAGTATGTTTTGTATGTATGTGTTTCTACCGTAATGTTATTCGTGTTTACCTTTTTTCCCATACCAAAATCAAGACATTTTGTGACTACCATAAGCCACAAAACCTACTAAAACCATTATTAAACCTATACTTTTCGGAATTTGGAGTGACGGATTTAATCCTTATAAAGCATCCTTGGATCAGCCGTGTACCATTGTTTTTTTTCATCGGAATAACCAAAACCTGCCTGGGGAAAGCAATTTCTTAGAGCCTCAAGGATTTTCTCGGATTTTTTTGATGGGATGTTTACGGAGTACTCCCTTCTTCCTAAGGTTTTAAAAATCAAACGGCAGGAACTTTTCAATTTTATCCCGAAGGGCATCGTATCCTTGATGAATGGATAAATCCAAACGATCTCCAAGGAACCTTTCCCTATCATTTCCAGTAATTCCTCCTCCTCGCGTTTCCTGTTAATTTTAGTATTGAATAACATGGCACATGCCGTCCCGAAGAATATTGCGGAAACCAAGTAATAGGGAAATTTCCCGTTTAAATACCCCAGATAAGCCAAGAAGGATCCCAAGAACATCATAATGAATCCAATACCCCAGTACAAGGCATTTTCCTTCCTGAATCCTTCCGCGATTTCTATTTTCAAATCCTCCTTGGTCATGGGATAAAATTAGGCTCAATTAGATAAATCTGTTGCTAAATTTTCAATTAGGTGCTCCCCTAAAATATTGTTATTCAGACGTTAGACGCTAGATGTTAGACAT
>JAHDDF010000199.1 GCA_020629475.1 Saprospiraceae bacterium | reverse complement strand
AAACCCCCTAACATTATACAACTTAATCTTATCCAAAAATTCATTCCCTATATTTTAAATTAATTGTTTTCACACAAGTATAGTACTGATAGAAAAAGAAACGAAAATCAAAGCTTTCTAATTAAAGGAACTCACGGATATGGCGCGCTTGCAGCGCGTCATGATTATACCCCACCAAAAAGCCCACCCGCAAGCAAAATCCTTCGTGTAGCTTTTTGAGTGCCGTTTATAAAGCGACGTCCCTAGGTTTCCTCAACTTAGTCCTCTATAAGTACAATAATAAAGCCCTACTTCCAACCGGAAGCAGGGCTTTATTATTGCAATACAAATGTAACGCATCACCTAAATATCTGTACATACCCCTTAAACACCCGTTCCTCTGAATCATTGAGTTCAAGTATATAGAAATAAGTGCCGTCAGGTAATTCGAAACCGTCCCAAGTACCGTCCCATTCATTCATGTAGCCGTCTACTTGGTATACTTGGTTACCCCACCGGTTAAATATGCACAAGCGGTTATTCGGGTAATCTTCTATACCGCCTATCCAGAAGGTTTCGTTGACGCCGTCATCGTTCGGCGAGAAGCCGTTGAAGATGGTAATGTCCACGCACTCTATGAATATGAAGACCGTCGCCGTATCACAACCGTTGGGGTTACAGACGACGTAGGTAAACTCATCCTCTATCGAACAGACCCCATCGTCCGGGAAGTAGGTGACCGTACAGTCCAAGTTGAACTCCGCTTCACCCAAGGAGGGCGGCTCAAGAATAAACGCCGTATCGATTCCACCCAGGATGGTATCATTGTCCTTGACATCAATCGTTATCAACGCACCGATATCCGTGGTATCAAAATCATCGACGGCAATAGGCAAACCAAAGAACGGAACCACCGTTACGGAGAAATAAGTGGTATCACAGAAACCAAGATCATCGCACAAGATGATACAAGCCGTATCCGTGCCCGTTTCGGCAATACCCGTATAGGTGACGCACCAACTGTTATTCTCCGGCAGGAAGGTTACGAAATCACCACTGAGGTCATCGCAATCATTGCTGATACTGATGATTTCCCCAAGCAATTCCGTAGTATCCACACAATACACCACCGATTCCCCGACGACTATCGTATCCACCACGAAATCGGGTGAGGCACCAAGCACGGTAACACCGATATTCACGGTATCCGTATTGCCTAAATCATCCGTTACGACGAAGCATGCGGTATCCACTCCGATATCCACACCGTAGTAAGTAACGCACCAGGTATCCTCATCAATAATGTAAACCACCTCGTCATCGGCTTCCTCACAAATATCCTCTACACCGATGATTTCCCCGGGCAATTGCACCAAGGTATCCAGGCAAACGATACTTGTATCCACCAACACGTCAATGGTATCCGTTATGAAGATTGGCCCCGTAGGAACCACGGTAACTAAGAAAGGTATGGTATCGCAGAAACCGAGATTATCACATATTTCGATACAAGCGGAATCCGTACCCGGTGTCAAACTCTCGTAAGTGATACAAAGACCAATCGGATCAATAATGAAATCCACGTTATCGCCTGATTCCATCGGACAAAGATTCTGGACGGAAATCGGCTCTCCTACGATTGCCACATTCTCCAAGAAACTAGGCTCATCCTCCAAGCATAAGGTTTCGGAACTACCCAGTTGAATGGTATCCGTATAAAGGAAATCCAAGCAAGAAACATTGAGTTGTAAGGTGTCCGTACACAAGGAAATATTATCAATAATAATCACTTCATGCGGCCCTTCACCGTCGACAAGCACGGAAACACCGTCTCCTGCCACACCATCATTAAAGGCAATGGTGGTTACGGAGGTAGGACTCGAAGTAGGATACAATACGATATCGCCATAGGAATTACTAGCGCTTCCTCCTTGAATAATTAACGCACCCGCTTGGTTTTCCCAATTGGAAACGGAGTCCCAAACATTCATGGAATCCACGAGTGCGTCAATATCCGCTACCTCCCCGGAGAACACCTCCCCGTTTATCGTCCATTCTTGTACGAAGTAAGGACCGGAACTGAATAATACCGCGTAGCTGTAGGCAATGGTAGTATCACCACCGCATCCGCCTAGGGAAATCGGGGTAACGGTACCGTCAACCAATACGCTGAAGTCCCCATCGAGGAAGTCTTGTTGCGTAATACCCAAGCAAAGCGGATTCGGGATATTACAATTCACTACTTCTAAATCGAAGGAATCCGTCCCGAACAAATCGCATTCAGGGATGCACAAACCGCTTAAGGCAATGCTTTCGCCCAATTGGGTACAGCCGTTGGCATCGGTAATGGTTAGATCATAGAATCCGGCTTCTAGGTCCGTTCTGTCCTCAGGATCATCGGAACCGTCAATATCCGCCCAATCGAAGGTGTAAGGCTCGGAACCACCGGTAACGGTAATATCCAAAGTACCCAATTCATTATCCTCCGGACAGCCCGGTGCCGTACCCAGGATAGAAAGTTGGATAGCATCCGGTTCATTTATCGTGAAGCATTCAACGGCTTCTATACAACCATCTGCATCCTCTACGGTAATACAATATTCTCCACCGGCAAGACCGGTTTCCGCAAAGAAATTAAAGCCGTCGCTAATGGTAATATTCGCCGGTTCCGCAAAACCCGCAAGTAAATCAACCGTGTAATCAACGCTACCGTCAGCAGCATCGAAACAACTTACGTCATTTACGGTAGCAATATTTATTTGTGCCGTCCCTGTTCCCTCGTTGGCTACGCCAAAGGTGATGTCCGTAGAACAACCATTGGTATTATCGGTAACAATTACCGTGAATACACCCGCACCCAAATCCGTACGGGATTGCCCGGTTCCACCATCGCTCCAGCTGAAGGAGAAATCACCGCTTCCGCCGTTTACGATAATATTAGCGGTACCGTTATCGAATCCGCAATCCGGTAAGTTGGTTACTTCGAAATCTACCACGAAATCCGGAGCGGAACCTACTTCCACGGCAAGGACATTGAAACAAGAAGGATCTGCAGGATCCGTAAAGGTTACACCATAGGTTCCGGGAGCAAGATCATTTCTTGTGGCACCCGTTCCGCCATCACTCCAAGTATACTCGAATTCTTCCGGTGCCAATGCCACGAATCCGGTAGCACCGCCACAAGCGGAGGGCGTTACGTTTTCAACGGTAGCATCCGGACCGCCCTCGTTCGGGACGGCAATGGTTTCGGTTACCGTACAGAAACTATTTAAGGTATCCACTACCTCCACCGTATAAACACCTGCAGGAATATTGAAGAGCGTACTTCCATCAGGGGAAGTTTGTCCTACACCCGTAGGTGTCCAATTGTATTGGAAATTGGTACCTTCTTCCTCTAATGCTACTTGAGCGGAACCACTCGGCACATTACAAATCGCCTCAACGGCAAAAGTGTATTGAACGGTGGGTCCTTGACATTCCTCGCAGGAAATCGGGATTCCCGCTCCTACGATTAAACATCCGCTATCATCCGTAACGCTAACGAAATATTCACCCGGTTCCAGACCTGTTCTTGAGTCGGGATCATCAGTTCCCGGTATATCTTGCCAATCGTATGAGTAAGGCATGGTTCCTCCTTGGAGGACAATATCAATTTCGCCATCGGAATTACAGCCTCCTGAAATAGAGAATTCCGCTTCGAATTCATCCGGCTCATTTATCGTGAAACAAGCACTTGCGGCAGTACAACCATTGGCATCTTCAACAACCAAGCAATAATCACCGCCCGGCAATTCATTATTTTCGAATATTGCCGTTCCGTTAGAGATATAACTGGTAAATCCGGGATCGGCATTAATGAGGAAAATCACTTCCCCATCATTTTCTCCCGCACAACTAACGTCATTTAGCTGGGTAATTAATACACCCGCGTCAGCGGCATCTGAATCATTGAGGGTAAACGGAATGGTTCGGGTACATCCGGGATTATCCAAATCCACTACGGTAAGCAAATGTAAACCGGCAGGAACGCCTGTAGCGGATTGTCCGCTTCCGCCAAAACTCCATTCATAAACATAGTTTCCACTTCCTCCGGCCACGTTTGCCGTAACCGCTCCGTCAAGATTGCCGCAAGTAGGTTCAACATCTACCTGTACATCTATCTCAAGGGTATTTTCCAAACCAATGATAACTTCAACAACGCCCGGACAGCTCGGGTCCGCGGGGTCGGTAAAGGTTACGAAGAAAGTACCTGCCGCTAAATCGGAACGAGTCTGCCCCGAACCACCATCACTCCATTCGTAATCTAAATCCGGATCAGGTAGTGTTGCCGTTCCGTTGTCAGCCGCACAAGTCGCATCCGTTGAAGTAATGGAACCGGATAAGGTAGGTGCATCAGAATTGGTTACCGCAAAGGTCACGATATCAAAGCAATTGCCCGTGACATCGGAAACGGTAACGGAATATCCACCTGAAGGAAGATCCGTGCGGACATTTCCGGCTCCTTGAGGCGTCCCTACGTCAGGGGACCAAGTGAATATGCCATCTTCAGGAACTGCATTTATTACTACTGTAGCGGCGCCATCGGCATTACCGCAGGTAGCTTCTTCAATCAATACATAATCCACTTCGGGATCTATATCACAAGTACATTCCTCTACCGTAATACCGCCATCCAAGGAAATGGAACATCCGTTGGCATCGGAAACGGTAAGGAAATATTCACCTGCATCAAGGTTAGATCTATCCGCAAAATTGGATGCCCCGGGTAAGTCAGCCCAATCGTAAACCAAGGAACCTTCTCCTCCGCTCGCGGTAACATTAATGCTTCCGCCATCCTCACAATCGGTAACGGAACTTGCATTTACGTTGATAGGAGTAGCGCCCTCAATTTCGAAACAAGCGGCGCCTGCCAAGCAATTGTTTCCGTCCCTTACTTCTATACAATACTGCCCAGGGGCCAAGGAACCGTTCGGCTGGTTGTCCGAGAAACCATCCGTAATGGTAAGACTGGACGGAGCTAGGATTCCATTGGAGAAATCCACGTCGAATACTACTTCACCGTCCGCTTCTCCCGGGCAGGAGATATCCATTACATCCGTGATATTGACTACCACCGCAGGGACATCGCTATCGGTAATCGCGAAAATGAAAGAGGTACTACATTCGTTTCCGCCTATTTCGGTGATTTGAACCACGTAGGTGCCGGCGGGAATTCCATTTTGGAATGGTCCTACCCCACCGTTACTCCACAAATAGGAATATTGTCCGCTTCCGCCGGTTACGTTGATTTGTACTTGCCCGTCTGCGTTTCCGCAAGTAGGGTCTTGGATAACTTCATAATCCACTACCAAGTCATTATCCTCTTGGATGACTACCTCTACCACATTGAAGCAGGAAGGATCACTCGGGTCGGTTACGGTTACACCGTATACTCCTGAAGTTAAATCATCTCTTGAATCCGCTTGGACGTCTCCCCAATCATAAACCAAATCAGAAGGAAGGAAAGTTGCCGTTCCATCCGCCGCCGCACAAGTAGCGGGCGAAGTTTGAAGGGAAGTCGGTTGCGGACCGTCCGCATTTCCGATGACCAAGGTGGTAGTTGCGGAACACCCCGCATTCCCTATTTCTTCTATAAAAATATTATAGGTTCCTGCGGGTAATCCCGTTCGGGAATTCCCTGCGGCACCCGTTGTACCTAAATCCGGAGACCAAGTATAGGTGTATCCTGATGGGTCTTGTGCCAAGTTAATGGTGGCGGAACCCGTAGCCTGATCACAGCTTGAATTACTCGTAAAGTTCCCAAGGAGAACCGGGGCGATACAACCACAAGCGGTAAAGGTGAAGTCTTCAGTCAAGGAACATCCGGACTCACCGATGATTTCAACGGAATATTGATTATCCGTCGGATCAAAAGAAGCATCGAAGGAAAGTATATTTCCGTTTACGGAAGTATTCTGAAGGTTTCCGGAAATGATATTGAAACTATTGATGTTCTCGTTAATGCTAATGCTAACCGTTTGAACATCCCCGTTACATTGATCCAAATCAGCTTGTCCGGACAAGATGGAAATCTCGTCCACGGATACGGAAACATCCAAAGTTACATCCAGACAACCTCCCGTAATTTCCACTTGGAAATCATAGGTACCGGAAGCTCCCGGTGTGAATACCGGTGAAGCATCCGTAGTAGAAGATAAGTTTCCGGAAGTCGGATTGGTTGCGGATTCCGTCCAAGTATAGCTTGTTCCGCCTGACGCGGTTAAGGTGGTGGTTTCATCCAAGCAAATATTATTCGCGGATGCATCAACCACAGGCGTGGTTCCTCCGATTACCACGGAAACAGCATCGGATGCCGTACAATTGAAACCGTTCTCGGCAGTTGCCGTATAGGTTGTATTCGTTGTCGGGGTTACCGTAACAATTGTTCCCGTACCTACTATATTTCCGGAATCATCCGTCCAAGTAACGGCAGTGGCGTTGGTAGTTGCCACTTCAAGGATTACCGAGTTGCCATCACAGATAAACGTGGAAGGTGAAGCCGTAACCGTTGCGGTAGGAGCAGGAAGAACGGTGATTTGCACATCCACCGTATCTGCAACGGTTTGTCCCGCGTTATGGATTAATACCATATAATCGTACACTTCCCCTGCCGCACCCGGCGTAAATACCGGATCCGCGATATTGGAATCATTCAAACTACCTCCTGCCGGATTACTAGCATCAGCTACCCATTCATAGGAAGAGCCGCCGGAAGCAAGGAATTGGAATGTTTCATTTTCACAAAGTTCCACATCCGTTTCGTTTACTACACCGGTAATGGCATTGTCCACGGTAATGGTTACTTGATCGGATTCTACACAACCTCCCTCCGAAGTAACGGTTAGCGTATAGGTCGTAGTAACCGGAGGACTTGCCGTTGGACCGGCGATATTGGGATTGTTTAAGCCCGTTGTAGGACTCCATTCATATTGAAGGCTTGAACCCGCACCATTGGTAACAAAGGGATTCAAGGTAGTCGAACCTCCTTCTTGAATGGTTACGTTAGAACCGGCATCCACGGATATATCCCCATCCACGATAATGGTTACCGAGTCCGAAGACATATAACCGCAACCCGGACGAGTGGTCGTAATTACATAGGTTAATTCCGTCCCGGGAATTACGGCCGGATCAATATTCAAGGCGGTAGTCGGTTCATTTGGCGTAGCTAGGTAACTGACTTGTGCCGGCGGAACAGCAGTCCATTCGTACACATAATCATTATCTAGATCACAACTGTTATTTCCTAATGTAGTAGGTAAGAAACAATTAAAGGCATCATCCCCCGCGTTCATGAGTACGGGGTCAATATCAATGGAAGCCGGGGCGCCACACGGTTGTAGATCGTCCTCGGGTTCAATTACCGCTATAATTTCACAAAGTTGATTGATGTTCACAAGGAAGTTGTAGGTAAAGGTTACATCGGAACCAAGGGTATTCTGATCCGCAAAATCTACCTGCCCGATTAATACATCTCCCGTGTCCGCGATGCCGTTTTGGTTGGCATCGAAATAATATGACATGAATAAATCCTGGGTTAAATCAGGTAAACCCGTTACTTGCGTTAAAACGGAAACGGACTCCAATAGCGGATTCACGCATTGGGAAACAGCACTAATAACGTTTACCTCAATACCTGAACCCGCAGGTACGGAGATGAATTTTTCACCTCCTTCAGTGGTTCCGCTAAAGATTTCGCAGTCCTCGCCCGTAGTAATACAAGGGATAAAAAATCTATCCCCCGTAAAGAGGCTAAATTCCAAATCGCCGGCAGAGCAATCCACTACCGAATTCCCCTGTACACCAAAGGAATAATTCACTTGACCACCGAAGGGTAGCCCTTGAGGCATTTGCCAGTACAAGATTTGAAAACCGTTCTCGAAGGAAATTTGGGGCTCGCCCGCCGTCCAGGCAGCGGGTGCGGTTACCATAACGGTTCCCGGATCATATA
>JAHDDF010000743.1 GCA_020629475.1 Saprospiraceae bacterium | reverse complement strand
ATCATACCGCCGTCTCCCCGAAAAAGAAAATAATAAAGCTTCTTTGACAAATTTAGTGGATTAAGCAGTAGCCATAAGAATTCTCCATCTCATATGTTGGAAATTGGGCAAACCGAATGATATCCGCCTAAAGTATCTCAAGAAGTTATTTAGCCCTTCGGTTGCCGCATTGGTTACGTGTTCGGATGCAAAAGCGGCTATTTGCGGTTTCCACCTTTTCAGGGTTCCGAGGAATGCATCCAAGGGGGGAGAATCCAAGCGTGCGGCGAATGCCATCCAATCATCCAACCATTTTTCCAATTGATTTTTGTCCTTGGCAATATCGAACATGGAGTTGAACGTGTTCCGGAGTTCGTAAATTTCCTTAAGCAACCACGACTTTTCAAAGGCCTTGTCCAAGAGCGACCGGTCTTCCGCATCACATTTTTCGGGGCGTTTGAAAAGCTTCCACTTAATCGATTTAAAGCAGTCCTCGTTCTTGAACTCCCTCCTTAATTTTTTCCGGGTCTCATCCAATACCCCGTTGAGTGCCTTAACCACATGGAAACGGTCAATCACTATTTCCGCGTTCGGGAAAAGTTCCTTTCCCACGTTGAGGTAGGTTTTCCAAATATCCGAGCAAACGACTTCGATTTGGTTGCAAAAATCCTTCCCTAATCCCTGAAAATGAGAAACTAAGGTTTCTTTTTTCCTGTCCGGCAGAACGTCCAGTTGTATCCCCCTTTCAAGGTCGACCAAGACGCAGGCGTAATCCTTCTTGCCCTTCCGTACCGATATTTCATCGATGCCGAGCTTACGGACATCCTTGTACCTCCGCTTGATGTCCACCCGTTTTTCGGCCTCCTCGTAATATAAACGCTCCACCGTCTTATGGCTCAGGTTCACCAAGGCACCCACTTGGGTAAAGGCTTGTTTTTCGCAAAGCTCGAATATCCATTTCTTCTGCCGTTTGGTGTAGGATTTCCCCGGTTCCACCCAAGCCGGCGTAGCATAAAAATACCGGTGGCAAGTCGGACAGTAATATTGACCGACCTTGACGTGCAACCAAACCTCCCGGCCCGATATCCTCAGGTCTTGAACCTTCCGCGTTTCGTACTGGTTTACCACACCCGTCGGTTCCATGCAATTCGGACATTCCGCACTTACGGATTCGTGTTCGCAATGGAAGATATACTTCCCGGGGTGCTTCTCGAAAGAAACAACCTTCAAGTCCGCAAAACCCAGTAATTCCTCGTAAAATTTTTCTAGTGCCACGAAGCTAATTTAGGCTTTCCACTAAATTTGTCAAAGAACCA
>JAHDDF010000742.1 GCA_020629475.1 Saprospiraceae bacterium | reverse complement strand
ACCGGTTACAAAAATAACATCATTCCATGTCAGTCGGAAATAAAAAGACGAAGCGGGAGGAAATATTAGTGGCGGCAGCCATCCTTTTTAGGCAAAAAGGCTACGCCGCTACCTCCATGCGTGATCTGGCAAGACAGGTTGGCATGGAAGCAGCGTCCTTGTACAACCATATCAAATCCAAGCAGGAAATCCTTGAGGAGCTGTTATTAGGCATTGCCGATATGTTTATCGTTGGCATGGAAAAAGTGGAAAATGAAAACGGTAGTGCTTTAGAAAAAATAGAGGCGCTTATTGCTTTACATATTGAAATCACCCTAGCAAGAAAACACTCCATTTCCCTTATCACCCAAGAATGGCGTCATTTAAACGGTGAAGCTTACGAGGAATTCAATACCAAAAGAAAAGATTACGAAAACCGATTTAAAAACATCCTAGTCCAAGGGATGGATGCCGGGGAAATCAAGAAGACGGATCCTGATATTGCCATATTCTCCATCCTTTCCACCATGCGTTGGTTTTATGCTTGGTACTCCAAAAAAGAGAATCGTACACCTGAGGAATTAAAAAAGGAGTTTTGCGAAGTCCTCATCAAAGGCATTCAAGTATAGGATAAAATTTGTGACTCCCGTTTTTTACTCATATTTTGGGCAATAGCTATATATTTTTGAGTGTTTGTATAGATATTAATCAGTAAAACCAACCGACATGAAACTCCATAATTTTGGTTTGCTCTTGCTTGTTTTCCTTTTCTTTTCCGAAAGCTTAAAAGCACAATGCCCTTCCTCTTCCAGACAGGGTGTACATGTGGTGCAAAGGGGTGAAACCCTCTACCGTATCTCTAGGGCTTATAATATTTCCATAGAGGAAATTTGCGCTTGGAATAATCGACGGGTTGAGGATCCCTTGTATATCTGTGACGAACTTAAGGTAGGAAGAACCGTGGTTTCCTCCGGTGGATCTTCTACAGGTTCCACGCCTTCCGTCCCTGGGGTTCCTTCAGGAACAAGCACCCCAACAACAGGTTTGCCCCCTGCCACTTCTAGCAGTATCGGACCAAGTTCCGGTTATGTAAAACAACTCGGGAAATTCCATACTGTTAGGAACGGGGAAACCATTGCCGGTTTGGCGGAATTGTACGGATACACAGAACGCCGTTTCCGGGAATTCAATCAACTTTCCGATGCAACACTGACACCCGGCTCAACGGTTCTTACTTCGGATTGCGCTTGCGATGAAAGATATATGTCAGGGACTACTAGCTCCACTTCTTCGGGAACTTCATCGACCACCCATTC
>JAHDDF010000198.1 GCA_020629475.1 Saprospiraceae bacterium | reverse complement strand
CTTGTAGGATTACTTTAAAAACACCATAAAAAAAGGCTAACCCCCTAATATGGATTCAAGAATTAGAAACAGTCATATTTTAAATAACAAAACTGTATCTAATAAAATCCTTTATTAGAAGATTAGCCCGATTGTTCCGTAAAATAACAAAAAAGTTAAAATTTGATTCAAAAAGGAATCAAAAAAAATATTTTTCAATAATCATTCCCGCGATTATCTAAAAATCAAAAGCTTTACAATAACATTTTAAGGGAGGAATGTTTTAGAAAGATTGTGGAAAAGGATTCCCGGAAAACAAAGAAAAAAGCTCCCCCGAACGTTTCGGGGAAGCGGTCTTTTAGGCTCCTGCCCAAACTTCCTCGCCTTTGGTCCAACCTAAGGTTTCAGCCGTTTGGATGACCTGACCCTTCGCATCGAGGATTTCCACCTTGTAGATGAATCGGCTTCCGGATTCAAGGGAAACCTCAGGAATACTTTCCTTACGCTCCTTGGGGATACCTTCCTCACGAATGATGGAGAAGGCGGAACCATTCTCGGCTTTCCTGGATAAACGATACCTCGTACCCTTAGAACCGAAAGAAAGAACTACAAGAATTCCGTCGGTTAGCTAACCTTGGGATGCCTCGATGATAGGCTCTTGGAACTAATGCTCCAAGTGTTGGGGTTTTGCCACAAAGCCAAGGGCAAAAAGAACAAGAGCAAAAAGAAACCCCGAGAGGGGAACATCATCGGATGTCATGGTTCGTTTTGGTTTTAAAGGGGACGACTCCCCGTTTTCGTCAAGATAGACGCTTAATTATCTGTACGTACAAGAACTGTTTAAGATTCCTTATACCGACCAACCCAAGAGGAAAGTCGACGAATAAAAATTTTTAAACCCTAATTATCAGTGATTTAAAAATAATTTCAAAAAAAATGAAGCGGATTTGTAACCTTTAGGAATCTTTAGCCATGTAGTTATACGTACATCGTTAAAATCACACCATGAAAGACGTTAACCCGGACGAACCACCGTCCGACTCGAAACATGAACTTATTGATTGCCTAGTTGAACTTTCCGAAGGGGTTGAGCGAAAAAAACTTTTCCGGTTCCTTAAGGATAGGTTCGTACTAGATCCATCCAAGGAACCCGCTGACTTGATTCAAGACGCATATATCGTCGTACTTCAAGCCATAAGGAAAGGAAAGCTTACAAAGGTTAATGAATTAAGGGGATACTTGTTCGGTATCTTAAAAAACTTGGCAAAGCAAGAGTACCGCTCCCTCCAAACCGGGGGGTTACTTTCCGAATCATTGAAAGAGGATGGGACAACCGAGGAACGCAAAAAAATGCGAAACCTCATGCGTTTGGATCCTGAAATCCTTGAAAGAACAGAAGCTTTCATTTACGATGAAATGGACTTGGTCCTTCAATTATCCGATAAAAAGTTGAGACTAGATCGGCTTATGGCACTTATCGACGAATTGGATGAACCAAACCGAACCTATTTTTTAGAATTCTACACTGAAGGTTGTGAATTAAAGGAAATGGCTGAGCGGCACGGCATCAGTTATTCCAATATGAAAACCATCATGACCAGAACCAGACAACGACTAAGGCGCTTATTTAAAAAGAGACACAATGAATGATAAAAATCCACCGTCGGGGAGGGATTACGAGGATAAATTGAGAGATTATTTCGATAAGAAAATGAATAAGGAGGAGCGATTCTCCTTTATGGAAGAGACTTCCTCCAATCCCGATTTTCTTGAAAAATTCAAGGCTGAAAAATTACTTCGTGCCCTGAGGACAAGGGAAACCCGTCCCGAAATTTGGGAGGAGAATAAAGCTACCATTGAAGCGGCAAAGGCTCTTACCTCCAAAAAGAAAGGCTCCAAGACTTGGGCATATGTGGGTGCGGCGGCATTCGGGGTTTTGCTTTCTTTAGGAATTGTTTTCGGAAACCGAAATTCCGATAACAATATACCTATTACTATTCCTTTAGAACAAATCGCGCAACATTATGATTTTAAGGTAAATACCAACGGGAATGAAATTTTGGATAGCCTTCAAACTCTTTACCGGGCGGATGATTGGGATACACTTATCACTGAAGGTGAAATTGCCTTAAAAAATCCTACCCTTGAAGGCTCAAATAAAATAAGTGTCCTGAATTGGCTTGCCGTGGCATATTCATTTTCCGGGAATATAAATAGCATTAAAACCGCAAATAAATATTTCAAAGAAACAAGGGAGCACCTATTATTCCAAAACAAACAAGAAGTCTTTGACTTTTTCGAAGGGCTTAATTTAATTCAACTCAATGAAACAAGCACCGGTTTACCCATTATTGAGTCCCTGGAACAATCCTCGGATGAATGGATCGAAAAAAGGGTAAAAATAATACTTGAAAATTCAGCAAATATTTAAAAGGCCATTTTTTAAAATGAAGAATTAATCCTGGCTATTTATTTTTTATGTCAAACCGTAACGTTTTAAAAAAATAATCCATGTAGTAGTATAAAACCACTACTGCCATGGAAAAGAAAAATCTTACGATTCATTTTTCGGGGATAATAATCGCCCTGATAATACTATGGTTCATTTTGGAAGTATCCCCTAAAGGAATGCCATTATGGATTCGCTACCACGGAATAGAAGCTTGTCTATCTTTTATTTCTGCCGGATTAGTTTCCTTATTCTTTGACCTTCGGTTTAATGGTCAAGGTTTTAAGGCATTTACCTTCATTTTCTTAGCTTTTATTCTTCTAGAATGTGGTCAGTATTTGGGCATAATCCAAGGCAAGGCAGTACGTGGTGATGTCATGGGATACGCTTGGGGCTTAATCATTGGGGTCCCTTTTTTTCTCCTAGGTTGGAAAGGAGAATCCTAGGAGTCGGAAATACAATTTTCATGTAAAGCGATATCTCTTAAAATCAATAAAAATATTTATGTGTGATTTACATTTTCCCGAAAATGGGAAAATGAGATGTGTGCAGGCAGTACCGAATAGGTACTGCCTTTTTTCTTTCAAGCCAATGATCTTGCCTTCCCCAAATCCAACCCAAATGCCATCAACCTGTCATTTTTGATACAAATAGCCCATTGCCAAGAGTGGATTTTCTTTTACTTTTATCACCAAGGAAATCATTTCCCCTTTCCCTAAATACAACTCCTTGTTTCATTTGGTTTTGCCTTCAACCTACCCTTCCAATAATTTCCTCGGTTGACTTAGGAAATTCAAGTTGCCGGCGGTTCCAAGCTTTAACTTGCATTCGTCTGATGCCCAAGCGAAAAATAGGCTTCCTCATCCTCTTCTCGGTCATTGTTACCGTTATCTTCTTACTGGCTGAATTGCCCGTGAATCACGCATCCGCAACCACATACACCTTCCACTCCGATGCGGAGCGGATACGTTTCGAGGAATTGGCGGATTCCCTGCCCGGAGGTTTCAACGTCCTTTTTGCCGCCTCAGGTGAATGCGACCATTGCCACGGTTACGACCCCGAAGGCTTAGCCAGCGTCAACCTTTTGGGCGAGGACATAAACCTCGTAGATGACTGGAGAGCCAGCATGATGGCAAACTCCACCAAGGACCCTTTCTGGCGGGCGAAGGTGAGCCATGAGGTTTTGTTGTATCCCCAGCTACAACAGCAAATAGAGCATAAGTGTACCTCTTGCCATGCACCCATGGGGCATTTTGCGGCTATCCATGAAGGACAGGAATACTATTCCATGGCGGAAGCCATAACGGACACCATTGCCTTAGACGGGGTGTCTTGCTTGGCTTGCCACAAACAAACCGAGGAGGACCTTGGTCACCTGCATTCCGGTCACATGAATTTCGACACGGCAAAGGTGGCTTATGGTCCGTATATCAGCCCCTTGGAAAGTCCTATGGTGGGTGCTACGGATTACTTGCCCGTTTACAGCGAACACATCAGCGATGCCGGAATCTGTGCGGGTTGCCATAGCTTGGTTACTGAAACCGTGGATTACGCCGGGAATTACACCGGAAATACTTTCGTGGAACAAGCGACTTATCATGAGTGGTTGAACTCCGAGTACGAAGTAGACGACGTTACTTGCCAGACTTGCCACATGGAGGCAATGTCCAAGGGCGAAGTCATTATCATCGCCGGTTACGAAACGGAACCACGGACACCCTTTTACCTTCATGAATTAGCCGGCGCCAACATTTTCATGCTGAAGATTTTCCGCGATAATATCGAGGAATTGGGCTTGAATGCCACCTATGATCAGTTTACCGAAGCCATTGCAGCAACGGAGGATATGCTTGTAAATAGAACCTTGAGTCTTGACTTGGAGGTGCTTCAAAGAAGTACGGATACCGTTTACCTTGCTTTGAAAATAAGCAATATGGCAGGGCACAAGTTTCCTTCGGGATATCCTTCAAGGCGGGCATTCGTTGAGTTCACGGTTCAGGATGAATTCGGGGATACCATTTTCATTTCCGGAAAGACGGACGAGAACCAGGAGGTCATCGGGCATGACCCTGATTTTGAACCCCATTTTGATGTCATTCGCTCAGAGGATGAGGTTCAAATTTATGAGTTGGTCGTAGCGGACGTAAATGATAATGTTACTACCGTTTTGGTAAGAGGGGATCACGCCCTTAAGGATAATCGTCTACCACCTCAAGGTTTTACCACTTCGCATGCTACTTATGATACGGTTAGAATCGTAGGAGAAGCCGTTTCCGATCCGAATTTCAACATGGAAGAAGGACAAGAAGGTAGCGGTTCCGATATCGTTTATTTTAATATCCCGACCCAAGGAAATCTAGGGGCTTTGGAAGCTACCGCTAAAGTCTTTTACCAAACGGCGCCTCCTAAATGGATGGAGGAAATGTTTGCGGAAAGTACCGAAGAGATTGATTATTTTAGAACGCTCTTTGACGAAGCGGAAAAGAAGCCCATCCTAATCCGTGAAAGGTCGGTGGATATCGGTAGCATAGTCAGCAATCAAAACATTGAAGACCAAGTGTCGTTTGCCCGCTTGATTAATCATACGCCTAGAAACATTTTATACGTAACTTCCATGGAAAAGCATAGCTATTCCATTTTTGATAACAACGGAAAAACCGTTTTACGGGAATCAAACCAAAACGGGGATTATGAAATAAGGTTCCATTTATCTTCGGGTCTTTACGGTATCCGGTTTACGGATGACCAAGGCAGGAGCATTACCGAGAAATTCATTGTCCCATAAAACTAGCATGATGAAAAAATTTTACCAACTACTGCTCACCCCGATACTAAGCATTTGTTTGGTGGGTAGCCTTGTTGCCCAAGTAAGCTTTACCAATATGGGAGGCAATTTGGGGAGTATTAACGGTAATTCCTACGAGGATTGCGCCGTAGACATGAACGGCGACTTCCTGGATGATGTGGTACGTGTAACCAACACCGGGCTTTACATCGATTACCAACAACCCGATGGCTCCTTTACCCAGGCGCTCATGCCCATGTCCTTCCAAACCTATCCTTCTTGGAGTATTTGCGCCGGGGATATTGACGGAAACGGCTTTAACGACCTACTTTTCGGAGGGGGCTCAAACGTTTCCTTCATTTATGCAAATGCGGACGGAACCGCTTACACGGAGGATTACCATAGTGAGTACATCTTCTCCCAGCGTTCCACCTTTGCCGACATCGATAATGATGGGCACTTGGACGCCTTTGTTTGTCATGACGTCGATCAAAGCCATCCTTACCGCAATGATGGCGCAGGTAACTTGGTCGAGGATCAAAACATCATCCAAACCATTCCCTTGGCAGGGAATTATTCCGCTATTTGGGTAGATTACGACAATGATTGGGATACGGACCTTTACATTACGAAATGCCGCCTGGGTTCTACCCCGGGGGATATCGAAAGAACCAATGCCATGTACCGTAATAATGGTGATGGTACTTACACGGAAGTAGGCACTCAAATCGGCTTGGACGATAACGCTCAATCATGGACCACCGTTTTCCAAGATTTTGATAATGATGGTGATTTTGATGCCTTCATCGTTAACCATGATGGGCAAAACCGCTTTATGGAAAATGACGGAAACGGAAACTATACGGAAATCATTTCCTCCACCGGGATTAACCCCAATGATTTAGGCGCTTGGGAAGCAGCCGGTGCCGACTTTAACAACGATGGATTTATTGATATCCTTTCGGAACTCGGTAACGAGTTATATATCAATAACGGGGATATGACCTTTACGGGTCAAAGCCTTCCCTTTGATGATGGTGGAATCGGTGATTTCAACAATGATGGTTTCTTGGACGTCATCCGCGGAAATAGCCTTTACGTAAATGACGGCAACGATAACAACTGGGTAAAAATTAATACCCAAGGGATTGTCAGTAATAAGAACGGAATCGGCGCTAGGGTGGAAATCCATGGAGACTGGGGCGTTCAAGTCCGAGAAGTACGCGCGGGGGAAAGCTTTAGCCCAATGAGTACGCTTACCGTTCATTTTGGTTTGGGCTCGGCCACCTCCATCGATAATATTATCATCAAATGGCCTTCCGGTGTTCAAACCACCATTCCAAACCCTGCCATCAATACCACGCACAACATCCCGGAGGCGGATTGTATACTGGCGAGTTCAACGATTGAGACAACTGGAGGCACCTCCTTCTGCGCCGGCGGAAGCGTAACGCTTACCGGTCCTTCCGGATTCAATAGCTATACTTGGTCCAATGGAGCCTCCGGACAAAGTATCGTAGTAACGGAGCCCGGTTCTTACAGCGTTGTTTCCGCTGACGGTAACGATTGTTTATCCCTTAGCAATAGTGTCCTTGTCACGGTTGTGGAGGAGGATGTTGCGCCCATTGTATCGGTTGAAGGTGCCGATAAATTTTGCTATGGCGGAAGTACCATTCTAACAACCGGGAGTGATTCAAATCCCGTCTGGTCAAATAATGAAAGCGGACAAAGTATTACTGTTACGGAATCCGGCACCTACTTTGTTCAAACGGATGCCTTGTGTTCAGATGATCCATTGGTTTCCGAGGCGGTTTTCATTGACGTAATTACACCCATCGAGCCGGTTACGGAAGATGCTTTCCTCACTGAGCCCGGTCCTGCGCAACTTACCGCTACCGGTGATAACTTATTCTGGTTCGATAGCCCTACGGGCGGAAACGAAATCGGAACGGGAAATTCCTATGATATAGCTCAAGTAGATTCTGACATAACCGTTTGGGTAGAATCCCGCATTACGGAAGGCGGAGAGCTTCAGGACGGCGGAAAATTGGATAATTCCGGCGACGGTGGATTACCTAGCACGGGTGCTTACAACTACTTCACCACTACGGAACCTTTCACCTTGTTGCAAGTTACGGTTTACGTTCCCGACAACGCGCCCTCCGGGATCCGTGATATCCAATTGGTGGACGAGAATGATAACGTAATAGAGGAGATTTCCTTTGACTTGGATCAAGGACAACATACCCTGGACTTGAACTTCTCCATACCTGTTGGTAACAACCTAACCCTACGTTGTCCGCAGAATAATTTATTCCGTAATAGTTCCGGCATTAATTATCCCTACCCGATTGGTGATGTCGGGCAAATCACGACCTCCTTCTACGGTGATAATTGGTACTATTATTTCTACGATTGGAAAATCCAAAAGCAAAGCTTTGATTGTATTTCAGATCGTTCGGAAGCAACGGCTTACTTGTTCAGCGTTTCCAATGAGGAAATTGAGGGAACTTTAAATAATTTAAAAATATTCCCGAACCCTACCAGTTCAAACGCGAATATCACCTTCAATGGTCTTGAAAACACGGAGGTAAGCATCCAATTGTTTGACATGACCGGAAGGGCGGTAAATGCAATGAAGGTTATCCAAACTTTCGTAGGCGAGCAGACCACTAGTATTAACTTAACGGATGTTCCTAAAGGAATGTATAATGTGCGCCTTACGGCTAACGGTAAATCCGTAAACCGTAAATTGGTGGTACAATAATTTTTGGCTCTGATAGGCAATCGTGTTGCTATCTCAGTTTAATGCATTTGACTAAA
>JAHDDF010000741.1 GCA_020629475.1 Saprospiraceae bacterium | reverse complement strand
ATGGACGAACCAAGGTTCTACTGAATGAACCTCTAACGTTCATGCCTTCCTTCATGTTGAAAATCAAGTTCACGGAAGGAAGGAAATCCAATTCATTAAGTACGGTCTCATTGTCAAAAATATCCGTTTCAGGATTGGCGATTTGCTGGCGTTGCCCGGTATATTTCATGGTAGCGGACTCCATACGAACACCGAAAATGGATTTCAGCTTGGTTGATAATGGAAGTTCAGTCATGGCATAAACGGCAGCTACACCTGAATTAGCTTCGTAGCTATTGGAAAGGTTCCTCTGGCCATTCGCCCACATACCTTGCTCCGTAGTGGTGTTGTATAAGTATTCTTCTTGCCATGCTTGGTTCGGATCTCCCGTGAGGGGGAATGTAAGCCCTTGGAAATCCGCGAAATTGTAAATTAATACGTCAAAATCACGGTCTTTCCTTACGTCTGCCACACCCGTTTTAAACTTGGCGGATTCACCTGCCCATTGGTTATACTTCCATTCCAAATCCACCTTTCCGTTCAAACTCGTTTCGGTAAGCTTACGGTAAGTCCTTGAAATATCGGCACCGTCACCACGATTTAAGGTATAAGTATCATCATCTTCAATCGCGAAAGCGGTTACTCGCAAATCCGGTTCGTTGTTCACTGCCAATGAAGGAGCTACTTGAATTTTTATGTCCAAATTCTTCTCCGGGATTACGTGGCGCTGCTTGTAACTGATATTGGAAATATTCCTTTGGTTGTAGTAAAGGATGTCCCTCACCAAGACGGCACCTCCGGTCAAGAAATAATCTTGGGAAGAGATAACGGAACTCTGTTTGATTCCGTCCTGCGTGTGGAACAAGCTCAAGGAATAGCTATTATTTCCTTTCTTCATGGAACCGCTCAAAAGCGTACTCCAAAGAACCTCGTTCGTACCGATAGAACCGGTATCCGCTTGGGAAAGGAAAAGTTCATTTACCATTAAATCCTGATCCTTAAGGAAGTCATTGAAAACGGCTTCCTCGTAGAAAGTGTAGGTGTTTTTATAACCCAAGGCAAAGTTATAACCGAAAGTCCTTTCTTCTCCCCTAAACTGATCCCCGATGGAAAATCCGAAACTTGTATTCAAGAATGAAGTAGATAAATCAGCGGACATTTCAGGGTCAAAAGCCCTTACGTTTTGTGCTACCAAGTTATTATCTACACCGGCGAATCCCGGAATAAGCTGAGGTAAGTTTTTGTTTAATGGGAAGTCTCTTGGACCCGCACCTAAACCTACTAGGTCAGCACCGGTGGATTCGTAGGTCAGGAAATTAGAGTTCAGATTA
>JAHDDF010000197.1 GCA_020629475.1 Saprospiraceae bacterium | reverse complement strand
TAAGCCCGGAAAGCATTGCCTTCCGGGCTTTTCTTTTACATTTGGTTGAAACTTTAAACAAGTTCCTAATGGCAAAACCTTCTAATGATAAGTGGTTCGTTATCCTCAACCCTGCCGCCGGGGGAGGAAAAGCGGGAAAACAATGGGAGAGTATAAAATCTTGCCTAACAGAGAATGGTTTCGATTTTGATTTTGCCATGACCCAAGATAGGGGAGATGCCATAAAATTAGCTACCCAAGCTGTTTTGGATGGTTACCGCAGAATCATAGGAATTGGTGGAGATGGTACCAATAACGAAGTGGTAAACGGGATTTTTTCCCAAGAGGAAATTTCCCCGGGAGGGGTGTGGTATACCCTAATTCCAATCGGAACGGGAAATGATTGGATTAAAACCTACGGTATTCCCAAGGATTGGAGTTCTTGGATTCCCCAAATCAAGAAGATGAAAACCAAGACCCAAGATTTGGGCTTGGTACATTTCAGCCATGAGGGCAAGAAAAAGAAACGTTATTTCGTAAATGTGGCAGGCTTGGCATACGATGCCTTTATCGGAAAGAAAGCTGCCGAACGTAAAGGAGGATTAAAAAGTAAGGCGGTTTATCTGTCTTTGGTGGTCAGTCAACTTTTCAAGTACCGTAACCGGAAAGCGGCGGTCATTTTTGAAGACCAAGAAATAGAAGCGGAATTTTATTCCATAAACCTAGGGATATGCAAATATTCAGGAGGTGGAATGCAGTTGGTGCCCCATGCCATTCCTGATGATGGTTTACTAGCCTTAACCTACGATACCGGATTTAGCAAGGCTGAAGTAATAATGGTAACCCCCAAATTATTTTCAGGGAAAATCGGGGATCATAAAAAGGTGTTTACCCATCAAGTAAAACGGGCTAGGGTAGAGGCAAGGGAAGAAGAACCTACCTTCTTGGAGGTAGATGGTGAGTTTATCGGCGAAACGCCATGTGAATTTTTTATCCTGGAAAAAGTCCTAAACGTAATCGTTCCTACAAAGGATACTTAATATCGGTGAGCGTATCGTTTACTTCGGAATCCCCAAGGGTGTAATCCTGTAGATCATCCAAACTACCGTGGAAAACATTGAGATCCACATCTCCCTCGATTCCTTCCACTCTCCCTCTATTCCCGTATTGCCAAAAATCCCAACCTTGATTAAATGGCATATCAGGAGCAATATCGTTGTATCGTGCAATCCAAACCTTGTAGCCATCAAAATCCCCTTTGATGTACTTGTTGTACATTTTTAAGTTGGTATAAATAATGGGTTTGATATCATAGGCTTCCTCAATTTCCGTGGACCACTCTTTTAATCCCTTCACGATTTCCTTCTTGGATTGCCGCTGTACGACCTCGAAATCAAGGACCGGCGGCAAATCACCTTTTTGCAACTCAACCGTTTCTATAAAATTTTGGGCTTGAAGTACGGGATCCAATTGTGGATAATAAAAATGATAGGCGCCTTTTATCAAATTACGGTTATTCAGTTCCGTCCAATTCCGGCAGAACAAACTATCCTTGTAGCTGAGTCCTTCGGTTGCCTTAACGAAAACGAAGTCTAATGGTTGGTCCTCAACCAAGTTCCAATCAATCCTTTTTTGGTAATGGGAAACATCAATACCGTGTACCCCGAATCCTTCCATCCGTTCGGTAACGGGGTTGCAGGAGTGCCAAAGCGCAAGGCTTAGGAAAAAGGTGATACAATAAAAGAATTTGATTCCGGGCTTCATTTCACGCATCCTCTTGACTACAACAAGATATGACATTTCAGTACGAATGGCATTTTTATGCTGTGGTTTTGGATTTATTTAAGATTTCGTTTCGTACATAGGTAAAACGGAAAAATCAATAAAAGTGACTCCTAGGTGTACGCAAATTTTCGAAAAGTGTTGGCCGGGCGTCTAAATCCGTCTGAATTCGGGGTGAAAACCAAACAAAAAAGCAGAAGTACCAAGGCACTTCCGCTTCCAAATAATGTATTGTCGAATATCTCTTATTTATCGTCACCGAAAAAGGCAAGGATTTTATCCGCCAATTCCAAGCCGATATTGCTCTGCGCCTCTAAAGTGGATGCACCGATATGCGGGGAAAGGGAAATCCTTGAATGCTCCAACATTTCTTTTCTTGGTGTAGGCTCACCCACGAACACGTCGATTCCTGCTCCGCCAATTTTTCCGGACGCCAAACCGGCAAGCAACGCATCCTCGTTGATTACACCGCCACGAGCGGTATTAATGAGGATTACGCCGTCCTTCATTTTTGCGATTTCCGCCTCGTTTACCAAGTTGCCACCGGGTACATGGAAAGTGATGAAATCCGCTTTCGCGAACATTTCGTCCATTTCAACGGTAGGGATATTTACGGCGAACGCCACGTCATTTCCGGGTGCTTGTAGGGAGATAGTCGCCTCCTCCACGTTAGGATCCACGGGCATGATGTTCATTCCCAATCCAAGGGCAATTCTAGCAACCTCTTGCCCGATTCTACCGAAACCTACGATTCCGATGGTTTTCCCGCGCAGTTGCATTCCCTTGGAATATGTTTTCTTCAGCGCCTTGAAAGCGGAACCTCCTTCATTCGGCATTTTTCTATTGGAATCATGTAGACCACGCGCTAGGTTGAACATGTGCGCGAAGGTCAGTTCCGCTACGGATTGGGAAGAAGCGGCAGGCGTATTCACTACGGTTTTCCCTAAGCTCCTGGCATATTCATGATCGATATTATCAATTCCTACACCCGCTCTCGCTATAACTTTCAAGTTCGGGCAAGCATCAATGAGCTCCTTGCGGATTTTAGTGGCACTCCTGATAATGACTACGTCGTATTCAGGAAGTTTTTCGATAAGTTCCTCTTGTGGGATCTTATTGGTTTCGACAAGATAGCCTGCCTCCTCCAACAAGGTTTTTCCATCAGCGTGGATACCGTCGTTTGCTAATATCTTGATCATGACAAATTTGAATGGTCGGTGAATAATGCCCTCAAAGGTAGACCTACGGAAGGACAAAAATCAACGTCAGGAGGTTAATTTTTTGAACTAAAATAAAAGAAACCCCTCCTTGGTCAATTAAATGGTTTACAAGGAGATATGATTTTGAAATAATATTTTGGGAAAGAAAAAAAATACCTATAAAATGAGGGTGATTCCCCTTTGGGGTAAAAGATTGTTTGAGTTTGCTCAGTGGCTAATTTATAAGAAAAAATCAGGGATTAAAGGACCTCCCGGATTCACCGCGAATTCCTCCAGCATTTCCTTGTTGTAACCATTGGCTACAAGGACGTCTTCATCCACGTAAAAATTACCTGAATGCTCCTTGGAGGATTGTGCCAATACAAAAGCGGCAGCCTCCGCCATTATCTCCGGTTTGCGGGACATTTTCATAACGGCTTCACCGCCCGGGACATTTTCGACTGCCGCGGTTGCAATAGTGGTTTTGGGCCAAAGGGCGTTAAAGGCTATTCCTTCACTTCGGAATTCCTCCGCCATTCCAAGAACGCACATACTCATCCCGTATTTTGCCATGGTATATGCCACATGGGAGGCAAACCATTTCTTGTCCATGTTCAGTGGCGGGGCAATATTCAGTACTTGCGGGTTATCGGATTTTTTTAGGTAAGGAATAGCGCATTTGGAACATAGGAATGTACCCCTAACATTCACGCCATGCATAAGGTCATAGCGTTTCATGGAGGTCATTTCCGTTCCACCAAGGGAAATAGCGGAGGCATTATTGATAAGGATATCTAACCCACCGAATTCGGCTACGGTTTTCTCCATGGAGGATAAAACCTCCTCTTCAAACCGGATATCGGTTTTTACGGGTAATGCATTACCACCAAGGGCTCTAATTTCCTCGGCGGCGGTAAAGATGGTTCCTTCTAGTTTTGGATGGGGCTCGGTTGTTTTTGCGGCAATGGCAATATTAGCGCCGTCCTTGGCCAAACGCAGTGCGATGGCTTTACCGATTCCTCTACTCCCTCCCGTAATAAATACCGTTTTTCCCTTGAATGACATGATCTATAATTCCGTTTCACTGATTTTCTCCAATACGGTTTGAATCAACCGCTCCGTTGTTTCCTTTGGTGTTTTACTGAATTCACCGTTAATCCGGTTGGCAAGTAGTGCATTGCACGAAAGTGCCCTATGACCTAACAAATTTGCCATCAAGTAAATTCCTGCCGTTTCCATTTCGAAGTTGGTGATTCCAATTTCCCCGAATTTGAATTCACCGAGTTTAGGGAGGCTTTCCGCAATCTTACTTTTTAAACGAAGTTCCCGTCCTTGGGGACCGTAAAAGCCCGTACAAGTTACCGTGATTCCGGAATGCATTCCGCCCCCGATTTTTTCGGCAAGAAAATCACTTCCCTTTACCAAATAAGGAGGCAGCGGGAAATCAAATCGGCTCTCCAAATCCTTTTGGATGGCTTTCGTTTCCGAATCTGTTTCAAGGTAGTAAAAGGCGCCCAAGCCATCCGCCCCTAATCCGTAACTTGAATACAGAAAGGCATCAACGGGTATATCAGGGCGTAAACAGCCTGAGGTTCCGATACGGATAAAATTCAGAACCGTCTTTTGTTCCTTGACCTCCCTTGATTCTAAATCTATATTGACCAAGGCATCCAATTCATTAAAAACGATATCGATATTATCCGTTCCGATACCCGTGGAAACAATGCTCAGCCGCTTATTTCCTAATCTACCCGTAACGGTATGGAATTCCCTTTTTCCGAAGGAAAACTCCTCTTCATCCAAGTATTTCGCCACGGCTTTTACCCTATCGGGATCTCCTACGGTAATAATGGTTTCCGCAATATGCTCGGGTCTAAGGTTTAAATGGTAAACGGAGCCATCCGGGTTCAGGATTAACTCCGATTCAGGAATTCGTTTCATATGCTTTTAGTCGACGATTAATACCAATCCTTTAAGATAAGAACCTTCAGGATGGAATAATAAAGTTGGGTGATCAGGCGGTTGTTGGAGTCTATGGACAACATATGCTCTCCTGCCGGCTTCCAAAGCGGCGGCTACTATGGTGTTTTCGAATAAAACCGGATCAATGACCTGGGAACAGGAAAAGGTAAACATCATCCCGCCCGGTTTTACTTTATTAAAGGCAAGGGCGTTGAGCCTTTTATAACCCTTTACGGCATTATGTTTTTTCCGTAGGCTTTTGGCGAATGCGGGAGGGTCAACTACTACGATATCGTATTCTTCTTCATCCTTATTGGATAAATACTTCAGAACGTCAGCCGTAACGGATTGGTGCTCACCGGCAAATGGTTGATTTGCCTCAATGTTTTTGTCCGTTAAAGCCATTGCCTTTGATGAGATATCAACGGAAACCACTTTTGAGGCCCCTTCTTTAAGGGCATAAACGGAAAAACCACCGGAATAACAGAAGGTATTCAATACCGTTTTTCCGCTGCAGTATTGTCCTAGGAGATTTCGATTATTCCTTTGATCCAGAAAGAAGCCGGTTTTCTGGCCGGTTGCCGGATTGACTAGAAAAGTACAACTATTTTCCTTTACGGAAATTTCAAGGGGAGCTTCTCCTACAAGGAACCCATTTTGGGTCTCTTGGGCATAATGTTTAGGAAGTGTCTCCCTGCTTTTATCGTAAACACCATCAAGGTTGGGTACAACCTTGTAAATGGCTTGCGCCAATTCCTCCCTTTCCTTGTGCATTCCGATGGAGTGGCATTGAAGGACCGCCGTTTTTCCGTAAATATCCACGATTAACCCCGGCATGTTATCTCCCTCCCCATGAATGAGTCGGTAACAATCCGTGTTAGGATTATCCGCCAAGCCTAAAAGTTGACGCTTCCTGTATGCCTCCCTGAGTGTTTCCTCCCAAAATGAGGCGGATGGGCTTTCCTTGCCAAGATGAAACATTCTTACGGCAATACTACCGTCATGATAATGCCCGTAACCCAATATTTTTCCATGTACATCGGATACCATCACTCGATCGCCATCGTCCGCTTCACCCATGATTTTGGATATGGCGCCTGAGAAAACCCATGGATGCCCTCTCCTTACCGCATTTTCTTTTCCCTTTTTTAACCGGATTTCCGTCATTTAGTCATGTATTTGGTTTGTTTTCTTGGGAATGACAAAGATGGGAACAGAATTTGATATTTAAAATGTCATAATTCGAAAGTTCAGGAGATAGGGTAAATTGTTCCGGATTAACATTAAAATAATGAGCTGATCTTAGGAATCGTAATATTTGTCTTTATCTTAATATGACTCTTTGTGCTCCCCACTAAGAGAAACCAGACAAACAGATGTTATTTACATTTCCGAAAGAACATTTTGAGGATGGATATAAAGGGTTCTCAAAGGCGTTTAAGGACGCCGAAAAAAATGAGAACCGCCGATTGATGGCGGATTCCGCCTTCGGGATGGGGGAGATGATGATTTTCTTCGGGAACTTCAAGAAAGCCTCCAAACACTTCGATGAGGCGGTTAAGCACGGCAAATGGTTAAGGGATAAGGATTTCCTTGAACGCATTAAGGTGAAAAGGGGGTTGATGGATCTGTATCAAGGATTCATGGAGTCCGCAATTAATCGCTTTTTTGAAACATTGGTCCATGATTCCAGGGACATCAACGCTGAATCATTCAATTACATCTCTTGGATTTATACGGCCCAAAATAATCTTGAAAAATCCGAGGAATACCTGAAAAAAGCGGAATATATCATCCGCGAAAAAAAGGATTCGAGACTCAAGGTTTTGCTTGAAATAACCAAGGGTTTATATGATTTGCGCCAGGAGCGGTATTTTGAAGCGCTGGCGTATTTTAATGAAGGCTATGCTATCGCCAGAAAAGCCGACTTACCTTACCATGAGGTAATGGTTTTGGCGGAATCATCCAAACTTTGGAATATTTACGGGTTCCCCAAGGAAGGTGAGAGATTATCCAACGATGCCTGTAATGTAGCCAACTACTACGGTTTCAATTATTTCAAGGCGGAGGCATTGACCCTGAACTCCGAATCCTTGATGCAGCAGGGAGAATATGCCGGCGCTATGGATAGCGTCAAGGAGGCGGAAAACATTGCAGGGAAATACAACTTCAAGAAAAAGGAGCTTCGACTTAAGGAGAACGAGAAGCAAATCATCATCGAAACCAAGAATAAGAATCGCTTGGATGAGATTGAGTCGGAATTAGATGATTTGCGGACCAAGGTTAAGGATTATGATCTCGAAAAATTAAACGAGATACTTAACCGAAAAGAGAAAGAGCTTAGGTTCTTGCTTCAGAAAAACCGCGCTGCCGTTCAGCAATTAGAGGAGTTGAAAGAGCTGAGAAAAGTAGTGGCGCATGATTTAAAGGAACCACTTCGCAATATCGGAGGCTTTGCGTCCTTGCTGAAACGTAGGATGAAAGATAAGATGAGTGATGAAGAACTAGAGTACGCGGAAAATATCATGCAGGCAACGGAACGCTTGGATGGTTCACTCACCGCACTTTTGTCTTTCCTTTCCTTGACGCGGGATGATGTCAAATTCACGGCGATAAATGCAGCGGATCTCATACGGTTTACCTTAAAAAACATGAGCCTCTTTGTAAGTGATAATGACCTAGAGGTAGATTTTTCCGAATTAGAAAATGTTGAGATTGATTGCGACAAGGTAGGGCTCAGTATGGTATTCGAGGAGCTTATCGTAAATGCCGTAAAATTCAAACGTGATGGAGAAACCGCCAAGGTGAAAATCAGGCATGAGGTGGATATGGACCGGGAAATCTTCTATATCGAGGATAACGGAATCGGCATCCATCAGCAATATTTTTCAAAAATATTTATCCTATTCCATCGCCTTACCCGCGAGATTCCGGGTTACGGTATCGGTCTTTCCAAATGCCGTAAAATTATTCAACAGCATGGCGGAAACCTTTATGTCGAATCATCGGAAGGGCATGGAAGTACCTTCTATTTTGATATAAAGAAATATTAGGCGAAAATAGAAAAAGCCGATTCCAAATTGGAATCGGCTTTTTTGTAGTGCTAATGAGACTCGAACTCATGACCTCTGCCCTGTCAAGGCAGCGCTCTAAACCAACTGAGCTATAGCACTAGA
>JAHDDF010000740.1 GCA_020629475.1 Saprospiraceae bacterium | reverse complement strand
CTGCACCTGATTTATACATCAGTGAGTACAATTATCGAAACAATTCGTATTTTTGTAAATCAATTTGTTTTTGTAGTGTTGGAATACCAACAGCTTGTAAAATGGTATGGACGATTCAAAAAACAATAAAATTCATCTTGTGGACGTGAACGTCAGGGCTAAATACCTCCTGAAGTTCTACAATAGGGTAGCGGGGCAATCAAAGGAAAGCATATCGGAAATGCCCGTGGAGGTGTTGGATTTACTTTCCAAAATCAAGTACCCCGAGCTCGTTAGACCCTTTGTTTTGGAAATGAAGCAAAAGGGCATGGGGAGGGAAAGTATTGCCCAACGGCTAAACATTACCGTTCCTGAAGCACAGGAAAGATTGAAGCAATGAATCAGTTCATACAAGATAAATCCAATGAGTAAATTACCGGAAATGACCGTGGAGCTAAGGCAATCAACCACCGCCCACGGATTGAAACCACCCACCATGCCCGGCGATCCGGGATGGGAAGAGCAAATTGAGGATTTCTTCATCCTGCTTGAAGGAGCGAAGGAGGAAGCTCCCTGGTCCTTGGAGGTCCGGCGTGTACTTAAGAAACACGCACCTTTTGAATTGAGTGATATTGAATCCTCCCTTAAAGCCTTCGGGTTTAATTCCTGGAGGGAGTGCGTGGACTTCGTTAAGGACGATGAGTGTATTGAATTCATGGTCCGCGTTGCCCATTGGGCGAAGAAGAACAATTTTGAAGTCCGAACGGATCGGGGATTCATTGACGGGGAAGGAGTAGGATTATATAAGCGCTGGGCGGACCGGACGGATCGCACCTTGGAGAAAATCTTCGACGCGAAGTATTATTTCCAAGCGGAGCGCCCCCTTGTTTATTTGAATAATGCCTTGGGCTGCGATTGCACCCCGCTCATGAATTATATTCATCCGGGACATTGGAGGTACCCCGCAGGGCACGGCGGAAAGTTCTATGAATCCGCAGACCTCGGTAGAGATACTTGGGTACTCCAAGAGTGGTCATGGTTTGTGCTCCTTACCGGCTCCTACGTCCTTTCCATGGCTCGCACCGGCGGTGGCGTTCATCTTCCGGAAGATAATATCGCGGCGGGAGCCCTTGCCGGGCTTTCCGAATTCGACGCGTACAAAGAATAGTTTTCCTTGTTTTTTGTTTCTTGTCAGGTTATTGCTGTTTTTTTGATTCAACCCTGTGTCACGAAGGTGATGCAGGGTTTTCTTTTTCCAGCCGTTTAAAATGCTCCATATAAAAACACGTCCAGCCGGCTGAGATTTTGGTCACCGCGTTTACCTGCTTAGAAACGGTA
>JAHDDF010000739.1 GCA_020629475.1 Saprospiraceae bacterium | reverse complement strand
ATAGGTTATTCAAGATTGATACCTGATTGAAATACTTTAAACCGGCTTGTTGGGGCATTACGTTAAGGGACATATCCTCGTGGAACTCGTACAAGAAACCCAAGCCCCCTTCCTCGTGGTCGAAACTAAGGAGCATATCCGCTATGAGTATTCCCGTATGTCCCGTAGTGGTGATATAAGCGGGGTCGATATTCAATTCTTGAAGTATCAGTACCGCTTGTTGTATATCCGCTTGGGTTAAATTCCCGATGGAATGTCTTTCGGGTTTACGGATTGCCGTGCCCGTCCTTTTCTTGGCTAGGGCAATATTTTTCATAATCCCTTGTTCCGCCCCTCTAAAATGCCCAAAGGGTAATGAACCCGCATTGTGCAAGCCCTTATGTAAGGTCTTGTGTATTTCATTACGGGAACGCTGCCATACTTGCGCCGCTTCCGGATCACGTACTTGCAATAATTGTAAATACCTATCCATAAGGACTAGGTAAACTTCCCCGCTCGTTTTGGTAAAGTCCAGCCTTTGCCCAAAGGGGATTAAATCCGGTTTTACCGTGTCGTGGGTTTCCGGATTATCTAGCCCGTGTATGTATGATATTTTAGGCATATGCGGTTTCCTGTCGTCCTTGTAGGTATAGGATACTTCTTCCCCGAATTCGGTGTGGACCGTATCCAATGGGACTTCCTTCCCGTTTACCTTGGCTACCGTATAAATGTGGGTAACCGTTTTGCTTCCCGGCTCGTAAGAGGTGAAGCGGTACACGAAATCAAATCCCAAATTTTTCAATAATGACCCTACGAAAAGGGACATACTTTTGCAATCGCCGTACTTGTCCGCCCATGTTTGGGAAGGGCTTTTGATTTTCTCGTGCCCCGTACGGTCCATGACGTATTTGATATTGTCGCGAACGAATTTCCAGACGTTGTATAAGGTCTTTTCATTCGTTGACCCTCGGAGGTTTTCCGCGAAGGATTCCGTATCGTCTTGGATGAATTGATCCGCGTGCAAAATCGTTTCCATGATGTCGGCGGTATCTCCTTTTTGATACCTTACCTCATGCACCCCGTTAGGTGGTTTTATTCCCTTATCGGCTGACCGTTTCCAATTCATTACAGGATTTGGATGTCTTGATTTACGGGAATATTCAATTCCGGTGTTACCACCATACCTTGGATGGAGAAACCGCCCAAGTAATTTTGGTTGGTAATGATGTCCAGGATATCCGCCGCCATATCCGCGAAGGATAGGAAGGTGGAAAGTTCCACGGTTACCGTTCCGTTAGCGGGTACGGTTATAGGGTTCATCATTTGGAATTGCGCCACT
>JAHDDF010000738.1 GCA_020629475.1 Saprospiraceae bacterium | reverse complement strand
TAACTCCGTCCACCCCTTGAACCCCTTGGCTTGGCCGAGGATTTGCTTGTTCAAAACCTCGTGGCCCCGTTCCACCATCGCTTGATCGGTAGGGCGATGTACCCTACTGAAACAAAGCTCGATCCCCAAGGCGACCAACCACAGGTGGAAGCGCGTCGGGAAAGGCGATTTGGAACGGTTTTCGAAAAATACGCTCGCGTGATCGACTTGGATACGCCACGGCAACCCGAATTCCATGAAGGCCAACCTCAAGCACGTTCGGTAATGGTTTCCCGAGGGATGACCCTTCGCCGAAGCCAATACCAAAGGGAAACATCCCGTATAGGCACCGCTCCCTACGTCGCGGATATCCAGTAAGGCGACCGCCTCGGTTTTTCCCGCGATTTCGACGCGTTCCGTACCCCGGGCATCCAGTTGCCAGCATTCATGCGCCGATACCGCCCCGCCGCAATCCGCGACCGGAAGTTCCGTGCGGAAATCGTTCCGACGCGAAAGTCCCTCTTGGGACAAAAAGGCGGCGACGCTGCTCCCGCAAGGCAAATCCGATTCGGGGTAACCGTGGCTATCACGCAATTCCTGAAGGATACTCCCGGCTCCCCAACCGCGTTCACGAAGGCGGATTTCCTTAATCAAAGCCCGTATCGGATCGGGAAAACTCCCCAAGGAACCCGTAGGAGGGCGCCCCATCCTCGATGAGGCCGAAGCCCCTTTTTTAGCTTTTGACGCCACTTCCGTACCGTCCAAATCGAAATACCCAACTCTTCGGCTATGACTTTGGACTTCTTTCCCGCGCACGCCATTTCATGGATCCTATGCCGCTCTTCCAGACTTGTCATTTGTTTTAACCTCTTTTGGTTAAAGATAAAACTAGTACGACTTTGTTGGATTTTGGGGTAGTATGACTAAATTGGATTCAACAGACGTTAGACGTTAGAAAGATATTTTATCCTGGGTTGAACATTATTGTTTTGCCCAGGATTTTTTTATTACGAATCAAAAAAACAAAACCGCCGTCCCGGCACAGGGACGACGGTTGCAAAAGCATCGATTTATTTTGGAGAATCTCATAGGATCTTCTTTTCTATTTCTCTAGCCTAAATTTAATGGGTAGAGTGAATTCAACTTTTACGGCTTTCCCTTTTTGGCCACCCGGGCTCCAATTTTTCATGAGTTTGACAACCCTTAGAGCCTCTTCACCGCAGCCCGCTCCGGGATCACGGAGTACCTTATGGTTGGAAATGGATCCGTCTTTTTCAACGATAAAACGAACTACGGCCATTCCTTCCACACCGGTTTTAGCTGCCTCTTCGGGATACTTG
>JAHDDF010000737.1 GCA_020629475.1 Saprospiraceae bacterium | reverse complement strand
GAAGACGATGAAAGAAATACGCATAAAATCCAAGGACTTACAAGGGGCGGAAATCTCTTGGTTCGCGCCAATTTGTAACGGTGATACGAATTTCCTCGGCGAGATGCCGGATCAGTATAAAAGCAATTGGGCAAATGCTTCAGAAATCCTTTTGACTGCTGATAAACTTGGTTACCGGAATATCCTTTGTCCTTCCTCCTACCAGGTGGGGCAAGATACCTTGACCTTTGCTTCCGCCGTAGCACCATTGACAAAGAATATTAATCTATTGGCGGCAATCCGATGCGGCGAAGTTCATCCGCCTATGCTTGCCCGTGCCATCGCTACCTTGGATCATATCCTTGAAGGAAGATTGACCATAAATATCATTTCTTCCGACCTACCCGGAACCAAGTTAGAATCAGCAGCCAGGTATCAAAGGTCAAGGGAGGTTATCAATATCCTCAAACAGGCTTGGACCCAAGATCACATTTCCTTTCACGGGGAATATTACGATATCGAGCTAGGAACGGAACCGGTTAAGCCTTATCAGCAAAACGGTGGTCCCCTACTCTACTTCGGTGGTTATTCCCCGCCGGGTGTGGATTTGTGCGCTGAGCATTGTGATGTCTATCTCATGTGGCCGGAAACCATGGAAAACCTTCATGGACTCATGTCCAATATGAGTGAAAAGGCAGCCGGATATAATCGTGAAGTGGATTTTGGTTTGCGTATTCATATGATAGTTCGCGATACTGAAAAGGAAGCCAAGGATGCAGCCCGAAATTTGATGTCCAAGCTGGATGCCCAAGTGGGCGAGGAAATCCGTAACCGGGCACAAGACGCAAAATCATACGGTGTTTCCCGCCAAGCGGAAATGCGTAATCAGTCCGATTTAGACGGTTTTGTTGAACCGCATATGTGGACAGGCATCGGAAGGGCAAGATCAGGCTGCGGAGCGGCATTGGTAGGAACGCCCGAACAGATTTTGGAAAAAATCCACGCCTACCAAAAAATGGGAATCCGTTCCTTCATATTTTCGGGTTATCCGCACTTGGACGAATGCAAAATCTTTGCGGAGAAAGTATTGCCGCATTTAAAAACGTTTTCCCTACCTGAGGAATTGGGACGAAGACCCAAGGAAACCCCATTGAGTCCCTTGGGCGCAGGGAAAAGGAAATAACTTTTTGGCTATACTAAGCAATTGTGTGGCTGCCTCTAAATTTGTCAATTACTTGAGAATGTGGGAATAAGATATAAGATTTATCCCGATAGATATCGGGACAAGACGTCACTTTATTATTTAGCACCAATCCCGTCTTACGTCTTACATCTTTTGT
>JAHDDF010000736.1 GCA_020629475.1 Saprospiraceae bacterium | reverse complement strand
ATTTCTTGCTCTCTAAAGCTTCGATCCTTGATTGAAGATTAGATATAATATCTGTCTGTTCTTTTATTGCCTGCGTTAGGATAGGTATTAGTTGATAATACTGAATACCTCGTATGGTGCCCATATCCTTAACCGCGCTAGGGATTTGTTTCTCCATGTCCTGTGCGACAAAACCGTATTCTTGCACTGTTTCATAGTTAATTACTTCATCCGCATTCACACCTGGAGGAGACAGTATTACACCGTTTTCTGCCGCCTCCGAAAATTCCTTGCCAGCACCCTTCTCTTTCACTTCTTTAAAGCTCTTAGATACGGGAATTTCCTTATCGTAAATTTTCGGACTCATTGCCGCGACCATGCCTAAAGCATTAGGTATATCCTGTATGTTCGATTTGATCAAGGCATCGGAAGGAATGGTGCCGGGCAAAACTTCAATATCATTTCCGCTTGCATCATAAGCGGCTACATAGGTCATTGTTCCCGTTTGGTTTCCCGCGCCATAGAAATGCTTCCTTGATCTTGTGTCGCTCCATGAAAATTGAGTAGTAAAAGATCCGTCGGTTTGGTAGAGATCGAAACGTTTGGTGACTATAGGATTTCCGTTTGAATCATAATTGTTAAACGTACTCCAGTCCCTTTCGGAGTCCCGCCAATTTCCAAATGTGTTAGACCAAACCCTAAGTAAATAATCACGTGTAATCCTACCTGCGGATACGTTATCCGGATTATTTCCGGGAGTCACACCCCCAACATACCCCCAAAGTTGGGACGTACTACCGAAGTTGGAATTGTTCAAGTGCATCGTATGCTGTCCATGACCACGCTGTGCGTTCCATAAAAGCCCAAAATTCCAAGACGGATCGTCCCATCTACCGTTAAACACCGTAAAGCCATTACCTCTGCCGTATATTCCCGCATCAATAAAAGAATAAGCACCCGAAAAAAAATCCTCCCTTTGTGCCGGTGCATTTTGATTAAAAACAACTCCTGAAGCATTACCTGCTAATGTAGCATCTTGGTTGTAATAAAAATTGGGTTGATTTTCCTCTATGCAGTCATCACCCATGAAGAAAACTCCATCTTCTCTAAAATCATTGTTACAAAGCGGTTCGTAATCAAATGTAGTACCGTCAAAATTGAAGCGAAGGTTGCCGTCCAATCCTGTGGTATCCACTCCGACCACATAAGAGCTTCCGTCACCGTTTTCGTGGGTGAAGCCCTTACCGTCGACATTCGTGGAAACGGAGGATGTCGTTCCTCCTCCTTTACCTACTTCAATATCCTCCAGCGTCGGGATGCACCCTCCGCACAGGTTCAAGGAAT
>JAHDDF010000735.1 GCA_020629475.1 Saprospiraceae bacterium | reverse complement strand
GGTACAAAGATAAACAAAAAGGAGTGGGCTAGGGTTTCATGATGCCATCAGCGTTTGCCCAAGCCATGATATTCCCGAGTTTTACCAAGTACATCCCTTCCTTGTCGGGCGCATTACCCAATACGGCATCATATATTGGCGGGACTATGAGTTTTCCTGTTTTCACGTCCATAAAGCCCATTTTTCCATCCTTGAATACTTCCAAAACCCTAGGGACATAGCGGCGCCCTAATTTAACCTTATCCAAATAAAACGGCACCAGCTGTTCGCCGTCAGCATTCAAGGAAAAATATTGCTCGCCCTTTCGGGCAATAACGAAATGAAGCGTTTCTGATTTTTTGTTTTCGGATAACTCCCCGTGGTGGAATATTATCTCATCGTATCCTTCAAAAAAGTATTCCCTAAATATCACCGGCTCCGAATACTCATGAGAGTATTCCGCCTTTACGATTACGCCATTTAAGGTTGGCTCATAGAAATAAGACAAGACATGGCTTCCCGCATAATATTCTCCTTCCCCAAAATCAGGCGCCTTGTCTAACTCCTTGTAAACAGGGAGGAGAAAATCAGGTTTTTTAAGGGATTTTCCCTTGCAATTAAAGTATTCCGTTCTATCATTCCCCACCACCCTAAAATAGGTTTCCTGCTGGTGGACTACCGTTTTTATGCTTACTCTTTCTTCCTTGAAAATGATTTTTCCCTTGGCATCCACTACCCCCCTTTCCGTACCTTTCTTGAATACCGCCAAAGGCATTTTACCTCCGGAAAATCGCCAAAGCCTATCAAAACTTAAGGGTACCAGAATTTCACCTTTGGTAGTTGCTAATCCACGCTTTCCATTCACTCCTAAAGCAACTAAGCGCGGAGCTTTCTCCTGAAGAATAACCTCATCATAAACCAATGGTATAACTGCATTCCCTTTTTCGTCAATTAAGCCGCGTTTGTCATCCTTAGAGTGGGCTACCGCTACTTGGGCTCCTTTTCCGTTGAAATAAAAAGGGTGGATGTATTGATAATCCTTTTCTCCCGGCGATAGAAGTATCCTTCCGTCTTTTGAAACAATGCCCCATTTTTCGTTTTCGGAATACGGGTAGGCGCGGTCTTGGGCAAAGAGAACGGTTATTAGAAACAGAAAAAAGGTGGAAGTAATAAGGGATTTCATAAGGGATTCGATTTAGGTTTTCACGAACTGAAAATACGGAAGATTATTTTAACCATTAATACCCCCGAGAATACGCATGTTACCGAAACCCTCTAGAAATACCTGCCCTTGACCAACCTTATCGTTCCCAACGGCATCCAAGGGATATAAACAGGAACCGT
>JAHDDF010000734.1 GCA_020629475.1 Saprospiraceae bacterium | reverse complement strand
TACCCGGACAGTCAAATAAGCCCCTGGTGGTATTAGATAATATAATAATAACTCAAAACAATCATAATCCCTCCTCGAATTTTTGAGGACTGACATATCCTATAGAGGAATGCCTTCTCATCACATTATAATACCCTTCGATGAATTCGAACACCTTGTTTTTCGCATCCTCCAATGAAGCGAAAACGGGATATTCATCCAACAGCTCGGCTTTGAAACGACTGAAAAACGATTCGGCGAAAGCATTATCATAGTGATTTTCCACCCTTGTCATACTTTGTTCCAGTCCGTTCCTTTTCAATAAATCCCTGAATTTGCCGGATGTGAATTGACCGCCACCGTCCGTATGGACGATCATGCCCGGACAAGGGTTCCTTCTGCGTATGAGCATTTCCAACGAATCCACGGCCAAGGCCGCTTCCATGTTGTCATCCACTTTCCATCCGCCGATGAATCGGCTACACAAATCCATCCAGATGCAAAGGTATAACCATCCGCCGTTTTCCAATGGCAAGTAGGTGATGTCACCTACCACGACCTCGTTAATCCCTTCGGGGAAATCCGATTTTTCCAAAAGCAGGTTCGGACTCCTTCTAGCCGATCCACAGGGAACCGTGGTTTTAGGAACGAAAGATTTCGGCTGTATCGCCCTTAATCTCAGCCCTTTCATCACCGAACGGACCCGATGTCGGCCGATGTCCATCCCCTCATCCCGGAGTTCGGCCAATATCCGTCTAGAACCGTAACGACGTTTGTGTTTCTTGAAAACGGCGTGCACACGGTCGGATTGTCCCTGTTTTTTCAGGCTCGGCACATGGCTCTTCCCGGAGAAAAACCCATAAAACGCACTCGTCGAAACACACAGGATTCCGCATAACCGTATCACCGGATATTCCTTCGACAAATCGGCGATGAGTTCATAAGTCACACATCTGTCGGACGGCTGAAAATGCTCAACGCTTTTTTTAAAATATCACGTTCCTGTTCCAGTTCCAAAACGCGTTTACGGAGCATCGAAAGTTCATCCTGGCGTATATCGACGACTTCAGAACCTTTACCGTACTTTTTCCGCCATTGGTAAAGCATACTTTTATCTATTCCCAATGCCTCGGCTACCGATGAAGGATTCCGTTCGTCAGAAATCAATCCCACCGCATTACGCTTGAATTCTTCATCATAGCGACGGCGTACACCCTTTTTTTTTCCTGTTTTCATAAGAACACAATTTAAGCCACTTTCGCTTATTTTTGTGTCCGGTTTTTTTAAACCATCTCATGAATCTGAGTGCACCACTCATGTAGACAATTTTAAACAAGTTCCTCAAAACA
>JAHDDF010000733.1 GCA_020629475.1 Saprospiraceae bacterium | reverse complement strand
AACAATATTTTAGAGGAGCACCTAGTTGAAAATCCAGCAACAGATTTGCCTATCAGAGCCTAATTTTTATTGAAATAAGATGAATTTAGAAAATCGCCTCAAACTTGGTTTGGGGCGATTTTTTATGTGGTAAAAAACGGAGAATCATTAAAATGCAAAGGTGTCCCTCACCCCTATTTTACGACTCTACACCCAAACCAATTTACGTGAATCTAATCTTTCCTCTCCGTCAAAACGATATGCCGCCAATACACCTCCCTTAGCAATGCTAAAATCAAGGCAACAACTATTACCGGTTTGTAATTCCGGATTTCCCTTCATCCAATAATGGCCAAAGAATACAGGCACCTCTTCCTTCCCGTAAAAATAAAAACCATCACTTTGGAACGGTTCTTCACCCACCTTCGGCAAAGGAACCAAACTCATTTCCCCTATTGATTTATCACCCGGATTTAACCACCATTTAATCCGGGTCTTTATTCGTTTATTTCCGTCCTTATCAAAGAAAAACCCATTATTCGGTAATGCTACCTCCACCCCTTTGAGCAATAGTTCAACTGCCTCATACAACTTGGAATCGCTACCGGCGGACTCAATCCATTGTTCATTACTAGCTAGGATATTCCCATCAAGAACGGATATAGCGGCAGGCTGCCAAGCAGCGTGCACCGCCCTGAAATTCCCGCCATCGTAATAAACCGGAAGGGTTTTAAACCAATCCAGATAAGACAACCATTCTTCCGGAAATGCCTCGAATTGTTCTAGGGTCTCCTTGATTTGTCGGGTATTTTTTGTAGTCCTTTTCCTCAAAAAACCACCCTCCGGTGAAGGGGTGTGATAACAGACGATATTGTATTCATGATTACCCATGATAGCCTTCGCTGTACCGGCTTCCACCATGCTTTTTACAATGGATAAAGTTTCCCTAATCTCGGGGCCGCGATCTATATAATCCCCTAAGAAAAATACCTTACGGCTAGGATGGCTATATACCCCATCTTTTAATCGATATCCTAGTTTTTCCAGCAATCGTTTCAAGGCGCCCGCATGACCGTGGACGTCACCAATAAAATCAAATGGCATGAATGGTTGATTATGGGTTTAATAATTGGATTTGTATAAAGGTAATCCAAAAAACCAAGGACGTAGAAGAGTTCGGAAAGCCTTTACCCTACCTTATAAAAATGTTGGTCTATTCCGATCTTTTTTTGCTTGGAATGGTGATTGCTTCAGTCCGTGACTGAAGCAGGAGGTATACAATTTTACTTGGATTTTTCGTGGTCCCACCAGGACTCGAACCTGGATCTAAAGTTTAGGAAACTTCTATTCT
>JAHDDF010000196.1 GCA_020629475.1 Saprospiraceae bacterium | reverse complement strand
GAGCCTAAACTTATTGAACGATTATTTTCTCCGTATGAATCCCTTTACCATTCAATTGAATAAAATAGATCCCTGATTGTAGACCTAATTCCTGTAGGGATATACTTCCGGGACGGGATAAAATCCCCTTGGAAATTTCCTTGCCGGCAGCATCCATAATGGAATATGAAAGCGCGGTTTCATCTTGCCATCGCACTTGTAATTCATCGGATTTTTCAAGGAGAGTAGGGAATATTTGTAAGCCGTTTATTTCAATATTATTGTTGCTTACACCAAAGCCTGTTCCTTCCGTGAGGTCATAAATTTGATTGGCATCTATTTGATATAAAACATCAATATGACCGCTGGTCCAAAGGACACGCATGGAATCGATTGCGGCATATTCCCCAAGCCCGAAATGTGCGCGGAGTGAATTTCTTGAAGCATGCCCGGAACCTCCCCCTATTTCCCGGATGAGTTTCCTGCCGTCCACGTAAATTTCCACTTTGGAACCGATTCCGTTAGGGGCACTATCCGTGGAGGTTAATCTTACTTGAAGGTAATTCCCCAAATCCGTGGCGGTGTTTTCATAAAGTAGGATGTGTGGCTCCCAATCCGGCGTGGCGCCAAAAATGACGTCTAGGGTAGAAATACAAACATCTAAATCCCCATCATTATCAAAATCAGCAAAGGCGCCACCACGGGAGACCATCGGGTCATCCATGCCCACGGCGGAGGAAACATCCGTAAAAGTTCCGTCCCCATCACCCATAAAAAAGGCATTGGGGTTTTCATAGCCTTGAACCGGGATAACCAAAGTATCCGAGGTAGCGGAAATCCTACCGTTCACCACCCATAAATCCAAGTAAGTGTCGTTGTTAAAATCTTGAAGGGCGGAATTCCATCCTGTTGCTCTTTGGTCGGTTCCGGGAACCCATTCATTGGTGCATACCGCTTCTGTTCCCCAATCGGTGAAGGCGTTTCCGTCTTCGTTTTTATGAAGGATGTTCCTACCGATATTGGTTTCGTAATAATCGAAATCCCCGTCCTCGTCAAAATCACCAACACTGGTTCCCATCCCGTAAATGGCGGATAAGCCATCCGGCATGATATCCGTAAAAGTAGGGTCGGGATAATTATTGCGGTAAGCGGCTGAGGGAATGACGTATTGACCGAAATCATTGGAAACGATGAGGTCAAGGTCGCCATCGTAATCAAAGTCAGTAAAAAGCGTTCCAAGGGTACAGCCGGCGTTTGCTACGCCGTATTCCTCGGACATTTCAGTGAAAGTGCCGTCTTGGTTATTGATATAAAGATGGTTGGCACCGCATTTATGCGTAAATCCACCGCCGGGGCCGTCAGCGAAACCTAGTTTGGTAACGTAATTCCCGATGTAAATGTCCAAGTAACCATCTAGGTTGACATCTCCCATAGCAGCGGAAAAGGAAGTTCCTTCCTCCACCATACCTGCTTGGATTCCGATATCAGTGAAAGTACCGTCCTGGTTGTTTTTCAAGAGGAAATTTCTAAAACCGATAATCGTATCACCCAAGTTTAAATCCTCCTGAAAATTGGTAACCAAAATGTCTTGAAAACCATCATTATCAATGTCTCCGGTGGTTACGCCAATGGTATGACCTAAATTGGAAACAAAGGTTCCGGCAATGAAGGAGATATCGGTGAATGTTCCGTCTCCCTCATTCCTATACAGGCGATCATATTGGGCACCGCCGGTGAGGTAGAGATCCTCGTCACCGTCATTGTCGTAGTCAAAAAAAGCGACGCCTCCACCCATGTTCAGTTCATTATCGTCATGGGTAAAATCAATGCCTAGATCAATGCTTATATCCTCGAAGTTTTGTGCCGAAGCAATAAGACCAATAAATAGAAGAGGAATGAACAGTAGAAATCGATTCATTATAAAGCCGGATTTGTTTACCCGACTAAATTAATCAAAATTTTGTTGGTAGAAATCCACTACTTTGTCGTTTACCATAACATCTTGGAATCTTAACTTTTGCTTGAGCACGATTCCGCCTAGGGTTCGGCATCGGCTTAAAGCGACATATGTTTGACCGTGTTCAAATGCACCTTTGCCCATGTCGATAATCACACGGTCAAATGTTTTTCCTTGGCTTTTATGAATGGTAATCGCCCAAGCGGCACGAAGCGGGTATTGTATGAATTCACCCGTGATTTCCGTTTCTATTTTTTCCTTTTTATCATCCATTTTATACTTGATGATTTCCCAAGTTTCGGGTTCCACTTCTATTTTTTTTGTTTTACCGCTTTCCTTGATTTCAACCACTACTTTTTCATCAGAAAGGAATACTACTTTTCCGATACTTCCGTTCACGAATCTACGTTCCGGATCATTTCTTAAAAACATGACTTGTGCGCCTTCCCTAAGTTTTAAAACCAAATCAGTAGGGTAGAGCCGGGTATTGAAATCCCCGGATATTTTTGCCGGATATATATACTCTTTTGTCGGTAGTTTTTTTAATTCTTTTAAGTTAATACTATCCACGATATAATTCCTTGTAGTAAGGGTAATGGAATTTCCTGTTTCCTCAAAATCAGGGACATGTCTTTCGTTTAAATCCTCTAGGTCATCGTAGTCGATTTGATTTAAACGAACCGCGTCTAAAAGACGAATAAAATGCCTTTCCTCTTGCCTGTATATTTTTCGTAATTCAATGGTTTCCGCTCCTAGGAGTTTATAGGATTCAGAAGAGAAAAAGAAAGGGCTATCGTAATAAAAACTCAAGTAGTTTTTTTCTTCTTCCCTTGCCACTACAGGCGGTAATTGAAATACGTCACCAAAAAAAACCATTTGGACACCACCGAAAGGACGGGGGTCTTCCCGGTGTAATCTCAAGGAGTAATCCATGTTATCCAAGAGATCCGCGCGAACCATGGAAACCTCGTCAACTATCAGAACCTCAAGCTTTTTGAATAATTTTTTGGAACGTTTCTTCTTGATATCCGATTTTGATAACAATTTAGGAGGGAATCCAAAAAAAGAATGAATCGTTTGACCTTTTACGTTTAAAGCCGCTACTCCGGTAGGCGCAAGTACTACCGTTTTCTTTCTTGTAGTGTCCCTGAATAATTTTAATAAGGTGGATTTTCCCGTACCTGCCCTTCCGGTAATAAACATACTTTTATCCGTACGTTCCAAGGTGTCCAAAACGTATTTATAATCATCACTCAAAACCATAGGGGGCTTATTTATCGGCATGGAAAATTTCCTTGTATATTAATTTTGCCCGCAGGTGTGCTTCGGGCATCCAGTGGGGTTCATTCCTTTCCGGTTTGAACCGGTCATATTCATCTAAGCGGGAAGGGAGAATCAAACATTTTCTTTCTAGGATATTCGGAAAGAAACGTAAATTATTATCCTTTAATTCCATTCTTGGATTTACTTTACTTTTTGCAAAAAAATCTCCCTTGGATTTTATCTTTTTTAAATAAAAAGAATCCGGGTATTCTATTTCAAGTGAAAGGGAATCCAATTGTTTAATATTGAATGTGCCGTAGGGCAAAAAGTCATTTCCGATAGGATTTATTTCCATTCGATAAATGTCCTTCCATAAGCCCAAGGAATCCAAGAAAAAGATGCCCTCTTTCTCCTTGGCTAAAATTAAAAGAAAAGCATTAGCGTCAGGGCTTAATCCTAAGGTGCTAAGATGCGATATCCAATCCTCTTGGGATTGGATATCGGTTTCCGTATGGCAAGCTACCAGAACGGAGAATAGTAATATGAAAGGAAGAAACCTTCTATTAATACTCATATTTTACGTCGTGCCCCAAGTTATATAGCATGAACGCCAATTTATCCGCGTCTTCCTCGATAATCATTGCAGTAGGCTTCCCTGCACCATGCCCGGCGGAGGTATCAATCCTGATAAGTACCGGATTGTCTCCTTGGTGTTTCCTTTGTAGTTCTGATATGAATTTGAAGGAGTGGGCCGGCACTACACGGTCATCGTGATCGGCCGTAGTTACAAGAGTGGCGGGGTATTCCGTTTTTCCCTCCACGTTATGTAGAGGAGAATAATTGTACAAGTAGCGGAATTGAATGGAATCCGTACTTAAGCCATAATCCGTTGCCCAAGCCCGACCAATGGTGAATTCATGGTAACGTAGCATATCCAATACACCAACGGCAGGAAGCGCCACCTTGAATAGGTCAGGGCGTTTGGTCATGCAAGCACCAACCAAGAGCCCTCCGTTCGATCTTCCTTCAATGGCTAGTTTTTCCTCGGAGGTATAGCCCTCGTCAATGAGGTATTCCGCTGCGGCAATAAAATCCGCGAAAACGTTTTCCTTGTTTTCCAATCTACCGCCGTCATGCCATTTTTTACCGTATTCACCACCGCCACGGATATTAGCGACAGCGTAAATACCGCCGTTTTCCAAGAGTATCATCCTAGAAACGGAGAAGGAAGGCTGAATAGAGATATTGAAACCACCGTAACCGTATAGAAGCGTAGGAATATTGCCTTTGCTTACGTCCAATCCCTTTTTGTGGGTAATGAACATGGGAATTTTAGTTCCATCCGCACTTTCATAAAATACCTGTTTGGTTTCATAGTCATCCGGATTGATACCAACATTAGGAACCGTATGGATTTCGGATTTCTTGGTTTTGAAATCGTATTCAAAAATGGTAGTGGGGTAGGTGAAAGAGGTAAAAGAATAGAATGCTTTATCCTCGCCTTTTTCACCTCTAAAAGAACCAACGGTTCCTACCGTCGGCAATTCAATATCATATTCAGGAGTACCTGTCCTTGAAAACACTTTCAATTGACCTGCCGCATCCTTGATATACTCGCACACGAACTTATCGCTGGCGGGAATTACGCTCTGAAGTACGTTTTCCGATTCAGGGATGATTTCTTCCCAAAAAGCTTCATCCGGTTTATTGGCGTTTACGGAAATCAAACGGTAGTTGGGCGCCTTGTAATTGGTAAGAACAAATAGATTGTTGTCATCCGCATCAACCACCCAATAATCATTGTCCAGGTTTTCAACGATTGGTGTAAAACCGGAATCCACCCTGTCCAATCTTTTGAAATATAGCCTATTATTCGATGTCGTTTCCGAGGTGGAAAGCGTCAAGAATTTTTGATTTTCCGACACGCGACATCCGGCGTTCAACTTAGGGTTCATCCTATCGGCAAAAACGAGTTGGTCCTTGGATTGTGGTTGTCCGACCTTGTGGTAATACACCTGGTGGAATTGGCTTTGCCCTTTCAATTCATCCCCTTCGGCAGGTGCGGGATATCTGCTGTAGTAGAACCCGTCTTTATACCAGGAAATGCCTGAAAATTTTACCCATTTGACCTCGTCTTGAAGGGTAGTTTTACTCTCGATATCCATTACTTTGATGGTTCTCCAATCGGAACCACCCTCGGAAATACCGTATGCCATGTATTTGCCGTCCTTTGAAAAACCGAGTGCCGCAAGAGAGGCGGTACCGTCCTCGGAGAAAGTATTGGGGTCAAGCATTACCACGGGATCGGCAACGTCATTGTCCTTGTATAGTACGGACTGGTTTTGGAGACCGGTATTTTTAAAGAAATAGTAATTGTCACCTTCCTTAAAGGGAGTGGAAAGTTTTTCGTAATTCCAAAGGTCGGACAATCTTTCCGCAATTGCGTCACGGTACGGGATGTTGTCCAAGTAATCAAAAGTTACGAGGTTTTGTTTTTTGACCCACTCCTTGGTTTCATTGGAATTATCGTCCTCTAGCCACCTGAAGGGGTCTTCGATTTTGACGCCAAAATAATCATCGATTACAGCGGTGTCCAGTGCTGTTTCCGGGTAGGAAACGGGAATAAGGGTTCCGGGAGCCGGTCGATCCGGGTTTCCGTTGTGATTCATTCCTTGATTATTGTTCGGTAATTCGCAGGAAATGATGCCTACGATTAGGGTGAATGTTAAAAAAAGGAGGAAGCTATGCCTTTTCATCATAATGAAAATTTAAGGTCGGGCTTATTATGGTTTGATTTGAGTAATTTTGTGCTTGGAAACGGATTTCCCTCAATCAGGGACCCGATTCCCAAGAAAACGCAAAATACTTCATTCTAATGAGAATTCGCTTACCACTTGCTTTTCTACTTTTCTTCCTGGTATGTTTTGCCGGGGACTTGGATGCGCAAATAAAAACGACCAATGCTAAAGGGGAGAAAATTATCCTTTACCCTGATGGTTCTTGGGAGTACGATAAGTCTGAAGGAACCCCTTCCTCCTCGAGCGTGGCTTCGGGTGACGCCGGGAAGCAGGAACTACTTGCCGTAAGGGAGGAGGTCGAAAAGAAATACAAAGGGATAAGACTGCAAAAACAGGATGCCATCCTTGCGGAAAAGATTGCCGCCAATGATTTAGAATCCTATCAGCGGGAAATTGAAATGGAGCGCAAACGCGGAAATTTCCCTAAATCCGAAATGGATCAAACCGCTTATGAAACAAGGGTAAAGCGGATGAAGCGATCCCTAAAAGATGCCCGTTCTCTTAGAAAGGAATTGGAGAAGGAGGAGAAAGAACTGGGACAGTTATTGACTTTACCTGCGGCTGATTTGGCTGAAAAATGGAATGACCGTAAATCCAAGGTTTCCGAAGGAAATCCAAAAGCAGAAGCTAAGGAGAAAGAACCTAGAAAAATAGCTTTAAACCCTTTTGGAAAGAAAAAGGAAACGGATCCTCAAAAAGAATATCAGGCACAGCTTGAAGAGGTAAAGAAGCAAAAGGAGGAAGAGTATCAGCAGATGGTAGACGATGCCAAATCCCGATCCTCTAATCTTGAGAAATATATTGTTTCCAATGACCCTTTCGTGGGTGAACCCTCCTGTGATATAGCCTTTAATGATTTGGATGTTTTTTCGGGGGAAAGAAAGAAAGGAACCGCCAAGCGTAATTTCTTTATGTTTTTTGATCCTGAATACGATGCTTTGCTCAAAGGAAAACCCTATATCCGAGGGGACGGTTTTATTACCGAGGTAGACGGGAGGAGTTATTTCTTGGTATTGGATGTAATCATTCAGGAGAAAGACGCTAGAAAAGCTTTTGGTGGTTTAACCAAAGGAGGTAAACTTCTCCTTAAAATGATGGACGGTCAGAAAATCACGCTTAGAAACTTGAACCCTGATCAGGGAGAAATCAATATCGGTACCGGTACAACCCGGTACAAGGGATATTACGAAATTGATAAGCAGCAAGTAAAAACGCTTATGGAACTGGAAGTGGACTTAATCCGTTTGGTTTGGAGCGTTGGATATGACGAATTCGAGATTTACGATTTGGACTTTTTCAAAGATCAACTTACATGTCTGAAGAAAAGCAAAAGCTAATGTTGGGTTTAAAATTGCCCACTGATCCAAGATGGGCAAACCTAGCCGAGAAAAGCCTTGAGGAAATACTAACCGATCATGCCTATTGCGAACAAAAGGCAACCACCACTTGTATTTCCTTGATTCAGCAGTACCCTGAAAGGACGGAAATGGTTGAGGCGCTCGCGCCTATCGTAACCGAGGAGTGGGGACACTTCCGTTTGGTTTTGAAAGAGTTGGATAAAAGGGGATTGAAGCTCGGGAAGCAAAGAAAAGACGAATATGTAAACGCCCTCCATAAATTCCGCAAAAAAGATGGAGGGAGGGATGAAACCCTTGTCGAAAAGCTACTTGTTTGTGCGCTTATTGAAGCGAGGAGTTGCGAAAGGTTCAGAACTTTATCCTTGAACATCGATGATGAGGACCTTCGTAAATTTTATCACACTTTTATGGTTGCCGAAGCGGCACACTACGTGATGTTCTTGGATTTAGCCAAGACCTATCTCGACCCTGAAAAGGTGAAAATCCGTTGGGAAGAGTACTTGGAATTTGAGGCGGATTTAATGAAGAAGTTGGAAATAAGAGGGGATAGGGTTCATTAATTCAGACCCGGAAAGAAAATAACACACAATAAGGCTCCGACTAAAAGACTTATCCTGAATATTAACATGAGTTTTGCGTCATCGTAAAGGGCTTCTTCGTTATACCCCTTACGAAATGATCTTAGTTTCCTAATACCGATGTAACCACAGCCAAGCGAGATAACGTACAGGAAAATGTTTAGGATCACGATAAACATAAAAGCATCATCATTACCGTTGTTTTCCGTCAGCATGACGTAAGATAAACCGGCGGCGGCGGCAAATGCCATGATAGAACATAGAGCCATGGCAAAACCGGTTTTCCGGA
>JAHDDF010000195.1 GCA_020629475.1 Saprospiraceae bacterium | reverse complement strand
CAAGCATGACCGGTATAAGCTGTATCCCCTTTTCTCCTAGGGGTAAATTCGAGTTTGTAGCAAAAGCGATCATCGATTTTGGTACTATCCGTCAGGAAGTATTTATAAGTTAAAAATGCCGTTTTGGCAAAGGGGCTGGTAAAACCACGTCCACCCAGTTCTTGGGTGTTCTCGTAGATGTCAATGTTCGGGAACGCGAAATCCGCCGCACCGAATTGATTGGTATTATCGATGCCGGAAAACTGCTCCGCTTTGACAATCTCCTTGCGCTTATTCCCCTTCTTGCGGTAATAAACATCAGAGATTTTCTCCTTGATCAAGATGGGAAGGAATACCTCACCGTTAGCGGTGGTATCCATATTCTCGAAAACGAAATCAAAAGGCTTGAGGACCTTACGCTTCTTGAGTTTGTCCTTCACGTTAAAAAGGTCGAACTCCATTTTGGTGTAATCCTCGTAGTAGTAATAATCATAGCTACTTTCACGAAGATTATCCCTGTTGCGCATCACCCTACGATACAAGGCGATGGCAGCGGTATCCTTCTTTTGCTTGCGGGTAGCTTGCACTTCAACCACCACCAATTCCGTGGATTCCTCCTCCAATTCAATCACCACGTTATTCACCTCGCCCGGGATAATGGGTAAGGTTCGTGAATCATAACCCAAGAAGGAGCCCGAGATGGAGTCAAGGGTCATGTCATCCGTGGAAATCTCGAAAGTACCATCGTATTCCGCCGTTACCCCGGTGTAGGAATTGGTAAAATAAATATCAGAGAAGCCTAATTCTTCCCCCGTATCCTTATCCTTTACGATACCCTTTACCACCGTAATCTGGGCGGAAGCCGAGAAGCCAAAGAGCAAAAATGTAGTCAAAAGGAGGGTGATGTACCTTGTGTTCATGCTTTTCATCCGTTGATTCTTCTTGGATTTCCTATACCATAGGACGGGAAATCACGCCTATGTAACGTACCGTTTCCCCGAAATGATTGGCGAAGGTCGGATTTTTCGCGTTAAATCCGGGTTAAAGGACAAAGAAGGGCTTGTTGTATTGCTTGATTGCATCGAAGTATACGACACATACCCATTTGTCATTCGTCATTTCCCGATCGTCATTCCCAATTCCCGTATCTTAGCGGAATCTCAAAAGCGAATTATTATGAAAGACTACAAAACCGTTTTCGTAGAGGCTACGGAAGTCAAGCAAAAAAAAGGATTTCTCCAAAGCTCAATCATGGGTGTAAACGGGGATGATTTGGCAAGGAATATCCAGGCGGTTATCCGGGAGATGACGGCGGAAGGCTACAGCCTAAAATCCTCGGAAACCATACAATCCACCAAGGTGTACATGAGTTCCTACCCATATTCCTTTACCAGCGGTGTCATCTTGATTTTTGAAAGAAATTTTGCGGCGCAATGAGTACCGAACTACAATGGAAATGCCTCCATTTCGATAACTTGTCCTTGAAGGAATTATATGATATCATGGTCTTGCGCCAAGAGGTATTCGTAGTGGAACAGGACTGCCCCTACATCGATTGCGACGGAAAGGACATCGTCTCTTGGCACGTTTGCGGGTATGATTCGGACGGCGATTTAGTGGGCTATACCCGCATCGTACCCAAGGGGATTTCCTACGAGAAATATCCCTCTATCGGAAGGGTAGTAACATCCGCTAAAATCCGGGGTAAAAAGAAAGGCAGGGAATTGATGCAGGTTTCCATTGATTATCTCAGGGAATTACAAGGGAATGATCCCATTAAAATATCGGCGCAAAGCCACCTCCAAAAATATTACGGTTCCTTGGGCTTCGTCACCGTTACGGATGAATACGACGAGGACGGAATCCCCCATGTAGGCATGCTTTTAAAATGAAACTTCGAATCCCATTCATCCTAGGGTTTCTATGTAGTGCGGTAATGCTCTCCGCCCAGAAACTAACCTTCCACCAATACACCGTGGAGGATGGGCTGCCGAGTACCTATATCTATGATATCCTAGAGGATGACAGGGGGTATATTTGGATTACTACTGAAGCTGGGCTTTGTACATTCGACGGAACCAGATTCGATAATAATCCCGTTCCGGAATATGAATCTGAAGAAATTATCAATATTACCCAAGATACTAGGAACCGGATATGGTTTAGCTTCCTGAACGGGCGTGTGGCGTACAAGGAAAAAGGAAAAATTACGGAGTTGGGTCCTTTTTTTAATACCCGGGAAGACGGGAAAAAGGTAAAACTTCAAATTGATAATATTCAAGAGGATAGCCACGGATCAATCTGGTTGTTATCTAAATACGGGGGCGCGATAAAAGTAAAGGATTCAGAAAATGATTCCCTTTTTATTTCCGATAAATATATGCTCCAAACCACGGGGCCCGTAGCATTATTGGAACAAAAGGATACTGTAATCATATTGGGTTCAAATGGTTTCCATTGGTACGCAGGAAAAAATTCCGGTTATGAAGAACTAGACGACGAGGTCCTTTTTGAGGGGGCAAGATTCGTTTTGAAAAATGAGAGCGGTTCCTGGTTTAGTTCTTTATCCGGGGTATATGAGTTCAACCTTGCGGAGAAGAAGGTGAAACCGATATTCAAGGAATTCGAGAACTATTACAAAACGGGCGTAAATTCCTTGTTCCGGGATTCGAGAGAAAACGTTTGGATACCCACCAAAACCGGGCTTATCCTCCTTGGTAGAGGCAAACGGGAACCTGAGGTTTTTCTCCAGGATCGTTTTGTGGGGCTTATCATGGAGGATACCAAGGGGAACTATTGGATTACGACCCAGAAAGATGGCTTATACTTCTTGCCAACCTTGGATGTACGAACCATCGGACAGGAAAAAGGCTTGACCAGTAATTTGCTTACTTCCTTGGTCCGGGATCAAAAGGGGAGGGTGGTCGTCGGTACGGATGATAATTCATTTACGGTCGTGTCGGGTTTAGATGAGCAAAAACCTATCATAAATTTTACGGGTAGGTTGTCGGTCAAGAAACATGAGATTTATCGGGTTTTGCTTCATTCTTCAGGAAATGTTTGGTTTTTTTCCTCCTCCGGTTTATTCATATTAAAAAAGGGTTCCGCCATTCCTGAAAAACAATCTTACGGAGCTTCTTTTAAAACCGGAAAGGAAGGACCCGACGGTTTAATTTGGGTGGGCGCTTCAGGAACCGCGGGATATATCGATAAAACAGGCAAACACAATATCGCGATATATGAAAGAACTTACGGTGTAGAGCCCGCGGGACCCGGCGAAGCCTGGATTGGCTGTACCGACGGGATGTACCATTACAAGATTGGGGAAGGGGCGACTAAATTCGATTTCGGCTTCTTGGAGCCGGATGTACGTGATATTGAATTATTGGATGACGGTACGCTTTGGTTGGCTACTAAATCCAATGGTTTATTGCTGGTTAGGGATGGTAAGCTTGTAGAGAACCTTACCCAATCCGATGGTTTGCCCTCGAATAGTTGTAAGCAAATTTATCCTGACGGGAAGTATGTTTGGGTAGCTACGAACAACGGTTTGGCAAGGATGGATTCGAAGGATTATTCCATTATGGTCATCGGTAATAAGGACGGAATGCCTAGCCGTGAGGTGAACGGCGTTACCAAAACCGGGAATACGATGGTGGTAAGTACCAATAAGGGTCTAGCATACTTTCCGGATACGTACGAAACCTTTACTACCGCCCCTAAAATATTATTCCGCTCTTTGCGGATCAATGAGGAGGATACCACCGTATTGGAAAATTATAATTTAGACTTCTCCAAGAATAATATTAAAGTTGCCTTTACGGCAATTGCCTCAAAACCCTATGATGATCTGGAAGTACAATACATGTTGGAAGGCTTGGATAATACTTGGCTTCCCAATCAAACCGGTTTGGCGGAATATCCCTCATTGGCAAGCGGGGACTACACCCTGAAAGTCCGGGCAAAGAGCCGGAATTCGGATTGGTCCGAGGAAAGTAAAATCAATTTTACGATAGGTAAACCCTATTGGGAAGAATGGTGGTATTTCTTGCTTTGGGGCTTGTTGGTAGGAACCGTATTCTTTTTAGTGAGTTTGGGTATCATTCGCTATTCCCGGAAACAGGATGAAATCAGGGAGTCCTTGAAAAGTTCGCGTCTTACGGCTTTACGCTCCCAAATGAACCCGCATTTCATGTTCAATTCCTTAAATTCCATCCAAGAATTTATTCTGATCCAAGACAAGCGTTCCGCTAATAAATACTTGTCCAAATTCTCGCGCTTGATGCGTTCCATCTTGGATATGAGCGACAGGAACCGGATTCCCTTAAGCCAGGAATTAGAAGCCTTGGAATTGTACTTGGAATTAGAGGCCATGCGCTTCGACGGTGAATTGGAATACGAGATAAAAGTAGGGGAGGGCGTTAATCCGGAATTCAAGGAGATTCCTTCCATGCTGATTCAACCTTACGTGGAAAACGCCATCAAGCACGGCTTAATGCACAAGCCCGGGGACAGGACATTGACGGTTTCATTTAGGAAACAAGGAACTTACTTGGTATGCGAAGTGGATGATAACGGAATCGGGAGGGAACGCTCCATGCAAATCCGAAAGGAATCCCCAAGAAGGCACACGTCAAAAGCAATGAGCGTAACCAAGGAAAGATTGGAATTATTGAACTCCGTTTCCAAGGATAATTTGAACGTCGAGATCATTGACAAAAAACATAAGGACGGAACAGCGGCAGGAACAAAGGTGATTATTCATATTGAAATGAATCCTTCCCGGCAGGAGCTAGAATAAACCCGTATCTTTCCGCACGTTTTTGCGTCATTATAAAGGAAAGAACAAAAAAACCAATCAGACCAACCATGAGTAAGGATAAGTTTATCGAGGAAATGACCCAAGGATATACCTTCAAGGGCGATTTTATTACCCTAGGAGGAGCCATGCTTGAAGGGGAATGCCAAACCGGTACCCATGTCAAGCTACCCTTGAAAACCTTTAACCGCCACGGATTAATTGCGGGTGCCACCGGTTCCGGTAAAACCAAGACCCTGCAAATTATCGCCGAACAGCTTTCAGCCAAAAGCGTCCCTGTTTTACTCATGGATATCAAGGGAGACCTTTCAGGTATTGCCGCGCCTAGCCCTGGGCACCCCAAGATTGACGAACGCCACGAGAAAATCGGTTTACCTTTCGTGAAGGACGTAAGCCCCGTGGAATTCCTTACCCTTTCCGATGAAAAAGGGGCAAGACTACGCGCTACCGTCTCCGAGTTCGGACCGGTGCTGTTCTCCAAGATTTTGAACTTGAACGATACCCAGTCCGGTATCGTAGCCGTAATATTCAAGTATTGCGACGATAAGAAAATACCGCTTCTTGATCTCAAGGATTTCAAGAAGACCATACAATACCTCACCAATGAGGGCAAGGAGGAAATAGAGGCGGATTACGGTCGGATTTCTACCGCATCCGTAGGTGCCATCATGCGCCGCATCGTGGAAATCGAGCAGCAAGGAGCTGATATCTTTTTTGGGGAAACCTCCTTCGATACGGACGATCTCTGCCGCTTGGACGAGAACGGTAAGGGAATGGTTTCCGTTATCCGCTTGACGGATATCCAGGATCGCCCCAAGCTTTTCTCCACCTTCATGCTTCAAATGCTGGCGGAAATTTACGCCACCTTCCCTGAGGAGGGTGATTCCGAGGCACCCAAATTGGTCATCTTTATTGATGAGGCACACTTGGTTTTCGAAGAGGCTTCCGATGCCTTGTTGGATCAAATCGAAGCCATCATTAAGCTCATTCGTTCCAAGGGTGTAGGTATCTTTTTCGTGACCCAAAACCCCAATGATGTACCTGATGAGGTCCTAGGTCAGTTGGGTATGAAAATCCAGCATGCCTTACGCGCCTTCACGGCGAAGGACCGGAAAGCCATCAAGCTTACCGCGCAAAACTATCCCATCACGGATTATTACGATACGGAAGAGTTATTGACGTCCCTCGGTATCGGGGAGGCATTCGTTACCGCCTTGAACGAGAAGGGTATCCCTACGCCATTGGTACATTGCTTGCTTCGCGCCCCGCAATCCCGCATGGACATCCTTTCCGACGAGGAAATCGATAGCATCATCGAGGATTCTTCCATTATCAATAAATACAACAAGGAAATCGACCGCGAATCCGCTTACGAAATCTTGAACAAGAAAATCGAGGCGGTGCAAGCGGAGGAGCACCAAGAGGAATTGCGCAAGCAAAAAGAAAAAGCGAAAAAGTCATCTTCCCGCAGCCGTAGCAAGCAAAAATCGGGCTTGGAGAAAATGATGGATTCTACCATGACGCGCCAAATCGGGCGTACCGTGGCACGTGAGGTAACCCGTGGTATCCTTGGTGCTTTAGGTATCCGTTCCTCTAGCCGGAAGAAAAAGTCGGGTTGGTTTTAATCAATTACGAATTTGGTAATGATAGATGAGGGAGGCTTTTCTTTGAATGTAATAACACTCTCTTAATAAGGCTTTTGCCTCAGCGAGGCAACCTATTATTCGAATAAGGATAGGAGGAATAAATCAAGCGCCGTAGGTGCGAGCTATTATTTTATCTTTTGGTGCTCCCTGGGTGTTTCTGTCCCTATATTCAAATGTCTAACATCTAAAATCTAGCGTCTAACGTCTTATTAACCGCAACAGAATTGTACAGTAAAGTCAAATACTACTACTGAACAATTATAATTTCCCGACCTTTGCCCCATGACTTTTGATGAACTCAACTTAACGGGTCCCTTACGGAACGCCATTTCCGAAATGGGTTTGGTCAATACCACGCCTATCCAGCGCGAGGCTTTCAACTTGATTGCTTCCGGAAAGGATGTGGTAGGTGTGGCACAAACGGGTACCGGAAAGACGATAGCTTATTTGTTGCCTATCCTCAGGCACCTGAAGTTTTCCAAGCAGAATACGCCTAGAATTTTGATTTTGGTTCCCACTAGGGAATTGGTGGTGCAAGTAGTCGAGGAAGCGGAAAAATTGTGCGCTTATATGAATGTCCGTATTGCGGGCGTTTATGGCGGTACCAATATCAATACCCAGAAGATTGCCGTGATGCAGGGTTTAGATGTGATTGTGGCAACACCGGGTAGATTGATGGATCTCGCCTTTCATGGTGCCTTGAAATTGAAGCACATCAAGCAATTGGTGATTGATGAAGTAGATGAAATGCTCCAGCTCGGTTTCCGTCCGCAATTGACCAATATCTTGGACACCCTTCCTGAGCGCCGGCAGAACCTTTTGTTTTCCGCTACGCTTTCCCCGGAATTGGATGATTTGATTGAAACTTTTTTCAATCATCCCACCCGTGTGGAAATCGCACCTACCGGTACACCTTTGGAGCAAATTTCCCAGCAGGGATATTCCGTTCCTAATTTCAATACCAAGGTGAATCTTGCCATTGAATTATTAAAGGACGAGGAAGCATTCAATAAGGTTTTGATTTTTATCGGAACCAAGAAATTGGCGGATCGGTTGTTTGACCGATTGACGGAGCATTATCCGGGTACGATTGGGGTGATTCACTCCAATAAATCCCAAAACTACCGCTTGAATTCCGTCAAGGGGTTTGATGCCGGGGATTTCCGTATGCTTATCGCAACGGATTTGATTTCAAGAGGTTTGGATTTTGATGAAGTATCCCATGTCTTAAACTTTGATGTACCTGAAAATGCCGTGGATTATATCCACCGTATCGGGCGTACCGGACGTGCCGATAAGGAAGGGGTCGCCATTACATTCGTTGGGCATGAAAAGGAAACGGATAAGCTGCTTGCCGTCCAGGATTTGATGGGCATGGAATTACCCTTACAGGAATTACCTGAAGGGGTAGCCGTTTCCAAGAAACTAATCCCGGAAGAGCAAGAGCAAGTCCGTATGCGGAATTACCTGCCTGAAACCAAGTTGAAAAACTCGGGAGGTGCTTTCCATGAGAAAAAGTTGAAAAACCAGAAGGTCAATCGCATCGCGGAAAAGAAAAAAGCAAGGCGTGATGAAATGCGTTCTTGGAACAAACGCAAAGGCGGGAACAAGAAGAAGCGATAATTCAATTTACGATTACGAATGATTGAATTACGAATTAAAATTAGGCTCAATTAGGCAAATCTGTTGCTGGATTTTAAACTAGGTGCTCCTCTAAAATATTGTTATTCAGACGTTAGACGTTAGACGCTAGATGTTAGACATTAGAAAGTTGTTTACTAAAGTAACAGAA
>JAHDDF010000732.1 GCA_020629475.1 Saprospiraceae bacterium | reverse complement strand
CGCCTTACCTTGTTATCCTATTTATGGAACAGTTGTTCAATTACATATCGGAATATACACCACTTACCGAGGAGGATAAGGAGATATTGCGTCCGCTTCTTCGGAAAAGAAGATATCTCAAGAACCAATACATTCTCCAAAACGGGGATGTTTGCCATCATCAAAACTTTATCCTAAGCGGCACCACACGCACCTTTTACGTGGATGATTCAGGCAAGGAACACGTCATATTTTTCGGCATAGAAAATTGGTGGACCTCCGATTTGGACAGCTATGCCAACCGAAAACCTGCCGATTTTAATATCCAATGCTTGGAAGCTACCGAGGTTATCCAATTAACCTATGACAATTGGCAAACGGCATTGGAAAAAGTCCCTAAACTCGAACGGTTTTTCCGCATCCTTATGGGAAAGGCTTATGTAGCTACCCAAAAAAGAATCATTAGTAACCATACCACCCCCGCCAAGGAAAGATATCGCCAATTTTCGGAGAGATACCCGGGTATCCATAACCGAGTCCCCTTGTATATGATTGCTTCTTATTTAGGGATTACCAAGGAGTTTTTGAGTAAGATTAGGAATGAGAAATATTAATCTAGATTAATATCATTTATTAGACTAGTTCATCGCCTAGAAAACGGAAAGAACGGAACTTTGAATCGTGATTTAATTCAAAAACATTTCAAAAATCCGTTATCATGAAACAGGTATTATTCACGTTAAGCGCTATTTCATTTTTATTCTTCGCCAGTAGCTTCGGTGTCCTTACCGATGGCGAAAAAACAGAAAAAACCGTAACCAATAGTAAGGTGGTTTGGAAAGGATATAAGGTATTGGGTTCCCACGAGGGCACCATCGATATCTCTTCCGGTTCCCTTACTTTCGATGACGAACAATTGGTAGGCGGGAAATTCTCCATCGACATGACTTCCATCAATTGTACCGATTTGGAAGGAGATTACAAAGGTCAATTGGAAGGACACTTAAAATCAGGTGATTTCTTTGATGTAGAAAAATTCCCTACCGCTACATTGAATATTACAAAAGCTAAAAAATCAGGTAAAAACGCTTATAATATTAAAGCGGATTTAACCATCAAGGACGTAACCAAAGAGGTCAGTTTTACCGCCTCCGTTTACGGCAGTAAAGCTACCGCTAATATTAAAATAGACCGTACGGATTTCAACGTAAAATACGGTTCCGCTTCCTTCGTAAAAGGATTAAAGGACAAAGCCATTTACGATGAATTCGACTTGGTTTTAGATGTTGAATTTTAGATATAAAAAGACCTCCTAGGTTTAATATTATCGGTCGTTCCGATTGAATGTTAATAGTACGA
>JAHDDF010000731.1 GCA_020629475.1 Saprospiraceae bacterium | reverse complement strand
TTCTCCTTGTAGGCCACCCCTACCCTATCGAAGGTGACCGGACCAAAGCTTTTTTGGATTTTGAACCACTTATACTTACTGTTGGCTTTGGGGTTTGCCGGTTTTGGTTTATCCGTCGGGGCACCCAAAGTTCCGTGTAAGCTTTCCGGATTTGGTGAAGGGCCTTCAAGTGAAACCGAAGCATCCGGGCTCGGTACCGGTTTTTTATCAAAAGGAAACAACATGTACGAGAAATCCATCTCTTTGGTTCCCATTTTCAATTTCGCGTTTAGGAATAGTTTTCCTAACATTCCCTTCTTGGGTGGATGCAAGATCGCGGGAATGGTCAACCCTGAGATAGCCCCTTCCAAATCCGTGGCGGCTTGCCCTTCGATTTTACCGCTTGCCATTCGCATAGCGATATCCGTGATGGACAAGGAAAAATCCGAATTTAGTTTACTTCCAATGATGGGCAGGTTACTGAGGTCAAAATGAAGCCCGTTGCTTCCGGTTCCGATACCGCCGTAGTATACCCGTTTTTTAGATTTACCGTCTTCATCCGGTATATCCTCCAAAAAGAATACAGCACCCGCATCGTTTTGGGTGGTGACGTTGAGACCGATCAGGCGGGTACCGTCATCCTTGGTTTCGTACACGAAGCCCGCCGCCTTTAGGTTTGCGTTGTAGGCATCGGGGATATCGGTATCCTCGAAACCAAAGAAGTGGATAATGTCGTTTATGGTGAGTTTTTCGGAGCCCGTGTTTTCCCATTTGGCTAGGAATTTCTTTTCGTTGGGGTGGGAGTCGAAGTCTATGGTGAAGGTGGAAAATTTGATTTGGAGGGAGCCGTGGAAGTGGAGGGAGTGAGAGTTACCATTTTTCTTAACTTCTATTGAAAGCCCAATTCTGCAAAAATCCTCTTCCCCAATTTGGAACCAGATATTTTCTTTAAAAACAATATTTAATCCATCTTCAGAATCAATATGAATACTTAGAGAATCAATATGTATTTCACCTAAGCTTTGTGGGACAGAAATAACCGAAAATTGAAAAACCGTATTTAAACGGTTGACAAACTCGGAAATCGAGAATTGAATATCTTCTGTTTGTCCATAGAAGCCCCACGCTTTTTTCCCTGATAGATATTTTATTCTTATTCGGAAATCTATATCATCAATTGAAAGATATCCATTTCCAGAGACGGAGAAAGTTCCTTTTTCAGATTCCCTTATAAAGGTAAATCCTAACTCTTCTATTTGGAGATGTGTTCCTACTTTAATTGTGCCCCTTTGACGGTAACCGAACTCTAATCTTTGAGGTTTTAATTTGTTTGTAGATCCTTCCCTTTTTAAGTCAAAAAA
>JAHDDF010000194.1 GCA_020629475.1 Saprospiraceae bacterium | reverse complement strand
TAATTCCCGGGCAAGTTTAATATTGCAAAGTGTCCCTTTTCTTAGACCGGCATAATCCATGGCGGAGGAAAATTCCCACTCTTCAACATGTGAAACCAAGTTCGCCTTTACGGGGTTTTGGTGTATATAATGAAAACAATTTAAGGCATAATTTTTTTCATGGAGAATGGACAGGTGTTTATATTTTCCATTTCGAATTTCTATCCCTTCGTTTTCCTCATATTTTGCTTTTGTCTTTCCTCTAAAAAGGGAACCGCTCCACTCGTATCTTTTATTGATGGCTTTTGAATAGCTGCTTAATAAAATCCCGATTGACTGATTTAGCTTCTTTTGATACACAATCATTTCATCTCCGCTAAGTTTTTTGGGATCATGGTTTGGCTCAATGGAATTAGAGGATGTTAAACCTTGAGTGTTTGGAATAATAAGAAGGTGGAAATGATTGGGCATTAAACAGTAACACAGGATATCCGCGTAAGGCAAAATGAATTTTCGGATTTTCCATAAAAAATAAATGTAGTTTTCCCTTTCGAAAAAAATTTGCCGTCGATTATTCCCTTGGTTGTAGACGTGGTAAATTTGGTTGAGCTCAAATTTCATTATGATATTAATTTGTATCTTTTGATATAGATGCTCGTCCCAAAAAATGTGAGTTACCACAAGAGTCCTTTAACCAAATCCAGTTCCCTTGACGGCAAAAGAAAAATACATCTCCTTCGCGCAGCAGCATTGCGAAATACCTGCCATGATTACCCCTTGGTACATGAATGCCTTATTCGGGGATGCGTGGGATGTAGTAGTGAAGGAAGAAAACGGGGAAGTAATAGCCGCTTTGCCTTTCATGCTTGAAACGGAAGGGATGTTCGATTCCAATGTAACACACCCGTTACAACCGGTAGCCGGAGCATTTATTTTACCGGATTTTAGGAATGCATCGCAAGCACCGGGAATTTTGGATGATCTTTTTTCCAGCCTACCCAAAATGCACGGGATGATTCAGGCATTTACCCCGGAATTGATGCCTTTCCTTCCGGAAAAGATGAAAAAGAAAACCTTGGAGCGGGAAGTTTTACAAGGTTTTGAATCATCGAATGCCATTAGTGAAACCATGGATTGCGATGTGTATGATCGAATTCAAGCATCGGAGGATGAGGGGATGGTTATAGCCCGCCGACCTTTGGAGGATTTCTTTTCCCTAGCCGGTGAATTCATGAAAAAGGAAAAGATTACCGAGGACTTCCTCATGGATTTTGACGGGGCACTGTACAGGGAACAAAGGGTAAAACTCTTTTTCGCGGATAATGCTGAAGGGGAATTACAAGGAGCCGTTTGGGTCATCCTTGGTGATGATGCGGCTTACCCCATGATGTTGTTGGGTAAAACGGAAGAAGCAAAACTATTCCTGACCCGGAAAACCATTGATTATTGTTTGGATAAGGAAAACCTACCCACCGTGATTTTTCACTCGGGTTATGGGGTGGATACCGTAGCTTTTGGATCAAAAAAGCAGGCGTATCCCTTAGTGAAATACGCCCGTTCTAAAATGTTCGGTTTCCTAGGAAACCTATTCGACTAGCAAATGAATTGGATGTCCTTCGCTAGGATTCCTTTTTCATTTTCGTCCAATTCAAATTCGTAAATCCCCTCATGCTTTGGAGGATACCCTTCCGGTAGTTCCGAGAAATGGAAGAAGGCGGAATTGTAATCCCCTTCTAAATCAATATAACGGAAGAACCCGAAATTGTACTTGTATTGGATTTCGTAGCAAACGCCACGAACCCTTGAACCAAGCCTACCCCAATCCTCCATGGGTTGTTCCTCCATCGGTAATAGGTTCGGGATAATGAATCCGGAGGTGAAACCATCGGATTCATGCATCAAGTGACGGGAAACGTTCTTGAAACCGATAACCTCCACGCGCGCGCCAAAGTTCTGCATCGCACGAACTACCCGACGGAAATCCCCGTCGCCGGTAAGGACGAAAATTTTATCCAAACGTGGACCTTGAACCAGCATATCCACCGCCATGTCAAAGTCAACGGAAGCTTTTACTACCTCGTCGCCTTCATCAGTGTAAAAACGCTTTACGTTCTTGGTGATTACCTTATACCCGAAGTTCCGGATAATGGAGAAATAGTTTTGTTGTTTATTTTTATAAGCAGGGTCGTTTCTTGCTCTTTCAACATCAAAGACAAGGTAGGTATTCAGTCTCGTCCCATCATCTTCTCCTAAGCAATAGTCGCGTAAAACGTCATATCGCATGGAGTACCCGCCGCTCAAACTAATGTTTGCGGCATCCACATAAATTCCGACTTTCATTGATTACGGATTACGGGGCTTCTATAAGTGTGCAATGCCCCTTTGTTAATAATTTTGATTCCGTGTTTTATAGAGTAGAGCCAGACGAGAAGGTTAAAACATGCTAAAATGTATTGTCGATACATATACCTATCCACCTTGAATATCTCATTACGATAATTCAAGCGAATTAGATCCAACCCTCAAGCGGCTTCAAATATAAACGAGTATTTATTTTCATTGCCACTTTAGGCAACGCGGGCGGTGTTAAGGTGCAATTTTACGACTTTTTTATCAAAACAATGTACCCGCGCCTCCGGTAGGGGGCACTACACCGAGGTGGCGATAGGCTTTTTCAGTAGCTTCCCGTCCCCTTGGAGTGCGTTGGATATAGCCCTCCATAATCAAGAATGGCTCGTGGACTTCCTCAATGGTGCCTGCCTCTTCACCCACTGCGGTAGCGATGTTTTTTACACCTACCGGACCACCTTTAAATTTGTGGATGATGGTGGAGAGGATTCGGTTATCCATTTCGTCCAAGCCGCCTTCATCAACGTTCAACGCCTCCAAACCGAATTTCGCGATTTCGATACCAATGGTTCCGTCGCCTTTTACCTGCGCGAAATCACGGATACGGCGCAGTAGACCATTGGCGATACGCGGTGTGCCCCGGCTTCTTCTGGCTATTTCAAAAGCACCATCATCCGTAATGGGTACACCAAGGATAGCGGCGGATCTTTTGACGATTCCCCCAAGGGTTTTAATATCGTAATAGTCCAACAAAAAGGTAATGGGGAATCTTGCCCGCATGGGTGCGGTAAGTAAACCCATTCTCGTAGTAGCGCCCACTAGCGTAAATGGATTCAAGGACAGCTGGATACTCCTCGCGTTCGGACCGCTATCAATCATAATGTCAATGCGGTAATCCTCCATGGCGGAATACAGATATTCCTCCACCACGGTATTCAATCTGTGGATTTCATCAATAAAGAGGACATCCCCTTCATTAAGGTTGGTTAATAATCCCGCAAGGTCGCCCGGTTTTTCCAAGACGGGGCCGGAAGTCATTTTTAGTTCCGTATCCAATTCATTGGCGATGATATGTGAAAGCGTGGTTTTTCCCAATCCGGGAGGACCGTGCAATAAGACATGGTCCAATGCCTCATCCCTCATTTTGGTGGCTTGGATGAAAATGGAAAGGTTCTCCACGATTTTGGGCTGCCCGCTAAAGTCACCCAAGGATTTAGGACGTAAAGCCTTTTCCGCTTGGAAATCCCCTTCCTCCATTTCTTCCCTGTCAGGATTCAAATTTGGATTCATGTATTATATGGTTGTTATTGAGAGCGTGTGTGAATATGCTCTGAAAAAGAAGTAACGAAGTGTCAATCGGATAGAAAACTAAAGATCGCCACTGCTATTTCCTTCCTCCATCCCGCTTGAAGGTCTTCCTTCCTCCAAGATTTCCATACAGGTAATGGTTACCATTTCCCCGCGCATGCAATTGCTCATGGCGTCCTCCATCTTTTCGAATTCAAAACGGATTTGCCTTGCATTGGCTAAATTAGATAAGCCGCCCTCCGTGGTGCCGGTATAACCGGCGGGATTGTAGGTCTTACCGTCCTTGGTTTCCAAAAGGAATTTGCAACCCGCTAAACTGCGGAAGTCTTTAACGGTAGCTTCCACCCCTTGACAGCCATCCGACAGGTTTCTCTTTTTGCAAGAGAAAGTCGTTAAAAGACAAGAGAATAGGATACAAACTAGGATAAACTTATTTTCCATCATTAGGATAATGATTTTTTATATTTTTGCAGTCCCGTTCGGAATCCGGACGGTGAATTCACTGCAAGTTCTAAAAATAAAAGTAGTTCATAAACAATGGGTGGACAAAAAATCACCATAGCAAACGGAAAATTAACCGTTCCCAATAATCCGGTAATTCCTTTCATCGAAGGAGATGGTATCGGACCGGACATTTGGGCATCCGCGGTACGCGTATTCGATGCGGCAGTAGAGAAAGCCTACAACGGAGAGCGTAAGATAGAGTGGAAAGAAGTATATGCCGGTCAAAAGGCATTCGATAAAACAGGTGAGTGGTTGCCTCAGGCAACGCTTGACACCATTAAGGATTACTTGGTGGCGATCAAAGGACCACTTACCACGCCTGTAGGTGGTGGTATCCGTTCCTTGAACGTTGCGCTTCGTCAGAAGTTGGATTTGTACGCTTGCGTTCGTCCGGTACGTTACTTCACCGGTGTACCTTCCCCTTCCGTTCACCCGCACAAAGTGGACATGGTTATTTTCCGTGAGAACACGGAGGATATCTACGCGGGTATCGAGTACTTGAACGGTACCGAGGAGGTAGAAAAATTGAAGAAATTCTTGGTAGAGGAGATGGGCGTAACCCAAATCCGCTTCCCGGATACCGTTTCTTTGGGTATCAAGCCCGTTTCCGTTGAAGGAACCGAGCGCTTGGTTCGTGCTTCCATTTTGTACGCCATCGAAAACAATAAGCCTTCCGTTACCTTGGTTCACAAGGGTAACATCATGAAGTTTACCGAAGGTCAATTCAAGTCTTGGGGATACGAGCTTGCCGAGCGTGAATTCGGTGATAAGGTATTTACTTGGGCACAATACGACCGTATTGCTGATGAGCAAGGTAAGGACGCTGCTAACAAAGCACAATCCGATGCTTTGGCGGCAGGTAAGATTCTTATCAAGGATTCCATCGCTGATGCATTCCTTCAGCAAATCCAAACCCGTCCGGCTGAGTATTCCGTAATCGCTACCTTGAACTTGAACGGAGACTACGTTTCCGACGCACTTGCGGCAATGGTGGGTGGTATCGGTATCGCTCCCGGTGCTAACATCAACTACGTAACCGGTGCTTCCATTTTCGAGGCGACTCACGGTACGGCTCCTAAGTATACCGGTCTTGATAAAGTGAACCCGAGTTCCGTAATCCTTTCCGGTGAAATGATGTTCCGTTACATGGGTTGGAACGAGGCTGCTGACCTTATCGTAAACGCAATGGAAGGAGCTATTTCCTCCAAGCGCGTAACCTACGATTTCCACCGTTTGATGGAGGGCGCTACCTTGTTGAAGTGCTCCGAGTTCGGTTCGGAATTGATTGCGAACATGTAAGAATTATTGTCCCTTCACGGGAAAATAACATATACGGGAAACGTTCGAATCCTCTTGGGGATTTGAACGTTTCTTTTTTGCGCCAATTCCCCGACCGAATACATAAATGTCCACGGCTCACATACAGCATTTTGCTTATGTTTGCAGTTATTAAAACATACATTATCATTTGAAATAAGGGAAACCCATCGAATCCGTAGCCCTATTGTTATTACTGCACCTTCGAAACCGGGTTTTCCTCAAACCAAAATCGTATATGAAGATTTTAACGATGCGGTTGTTTTTTCCTCTTTTTCTATTGATTTCATTTGCCCTAACTGAATCCAATGCGCAGTGCTTCGTGCCTACTACGCCGGGTTACGGTAACGGTAATTGGAACGTTTCCGTGTATAACGGGAATGATTTTGCCGCCACCGATTTCCAAGGTTTTTACAACGTCGGAAATCAAGCGGTAACGGAAATCCCCGGAGGACCAAACGACTTTGAATTCAACACCTGTTACCATGAATGGTGGGCGGGTTCCGACAATGCCTCCTGTTTATCTTACGATAACGATAGCGGCACACTTCAACCCGGCTTATCCGGCGTACCCAGTAATGCTACGGGGTATGTAGGATGCCCCGTAAACCCCAATACGCCCGGACCTAACGGGATTTGGGCACAGCGGGAAAATTTCGTTCCCGGGTATTATCGAATCCACCTACACAAGTATGACGATAATTTAGAAGTACTTGTGGATGCTGACGGAAACGGTGTCCAAGAATGGACCCAATCCTTCGGTCCAGCGGAGTGTTGTTGGAATAACGTAGGAACCTACGGTACCATTTGGGAAGGATTCCTTGGTACTAATTCAAGGGTTGATATCAAGGCTTTCAATGAGCCATTAGGCATCGAGAATTATTTCTATACCCATATCGCTTTTTACCTAGATAGCGGAAATACCCAAGCTTCAAACGATACTTTGGATGTAGAAACTTGCCTTGGTGGGGAAATTGACTTGGTAAACTACGAGGATGAGGTCATTGACCTTGTAGGCGGTGGTTCTAATGTTACTTGGTACAACGGAAACCCCAAGGACGGCGGTCTACCTATCCCGAATACCGATTTTCCAATCCAAGCGCCCGTTTTAGAGGCTTCCTCCGTTACTGATTTTTCAGGAACGCAAGGAATGGCTAACGGTCAATGGGTATACGGAACCTATAGCGGGAATGATTTTATGAATCTTGTACCCATGACCTTCAACGGGACGGATGCTTGGGAAACGGTAGGTGCCTCATTCGGTGCTCCTTTCTTGAACCAAAACGGCGGTCATCCCGGAGTGGATGATCCTTCCTTGTCCGCCGTAAGAAGATGGGTAAGTGATATGGCGGGTATCATTACCATTTCCGGTCAAATCCAAGATTTAAACACCGATAATACCGGAGGATGCGCGGGAGGAACCCAAAGCGTTTCTATTCTAGTGAATGGTGTAGAAATCTACGAAATGGCAAACGTGCCGGGAGATGTACAGAATTATTACGTTTCAGCATTGGTTACGCCGGGTGATATCGTAGACTTCGTAATTGAATCCGACGGTAATGCCGGTTGTGATGATACTTGGTTTACCGCCGATATCGTTTCCAACCAACTTTTTGCCGTTTGCGATAATGATTTGTGTACGGCAATTCCTTTGGATGTTAGCTTCTACGAATCAACCGCAACGACCAACCCCATCAATATTACGATGGATGGTGCATCGGACGGACAAATCGAGGTTTGCGTAGAATCCGGTGTAGGACCATTTACCATTGAGGTATCCCCGCAAGCAGGTTCGGTTTATCCCGTACCCGGAAATTGCTTAGCCAATTACTTGGTTTCCGGTTTGCCGGAAGGAACATATGACCTTACCATTACGGATGCCAATGGTTGTGATATAACCATCACCAACCAAGTCATCGAAGGACCCGATTGTACCGGTTTCCAATTGTCCAGCATCACCGGTTTCCCCGGGACTTGCGAGGGAAGCAATGACGGTTATATGGAAATCGAACTATACGATGAAATGGACGCGGAATCCATTACCGTTGACTTGGGACAAGGAATTCCTCCGGTTACTTTCGATGATCCAAGCCAATCACCATTGGTATTCGAAAACGTTCCTCCGGGATCCTACAATGTTTCCTTGTTTGATAACAACGGTTGTGAAGTATCCTACTTGTTTAACCCTATCGTTATCCAAGAGCCGGGAGGTATTACTTCATCCGCCACTACGACCAATGAAACCGCTGTAGGAGCGGAAGACGGGACAGCTATCATTTGCGTGGAAGGTGCTAACGGTGGGTTTACCGCCACCGTTTCCCCGGAAGCAGGAACCGTTACTTCCGATAACACGGATTGTCCGGGTATGGAAGGTATTGTCATTACCGACTTACCCGCCGGAACCTATGAGATTACCTTGACGGATTCCAGAGGTTGTACGGAAACACTTTACATCGTTATCAATGATCCGGATTGCCCGATTGCTTTTGATGATATCCAATTTACCAACGTGGAATGCGGCGGTGACTCAACGGGTGTAGTTTCCGTTTCATTGATTGATGGAACAGCACCTTATACCTACTCCTTGGATGGCGGAACCACTTTCTCCGATCCCATCATGATGGATGACTTTATGATTGAGGATTTACCAGCAGGCTCCTACGATTTAATCATTGTAGATGCCGATGGTTGTTCCTTGAGTTTCAACAGTCATGTAATCATTGAACAAAATGATCCTATCACACTGGATCCAACTATTACCCACAATACTTCTATCGGAGGAACCAACGGTGAAATCAGCATGTGCTTGAACGGAGGTGTTGAACCTTACCAAGTAAGCG
>JAHDDF010000730.1 GCA_020629475.1 Saprospiraceae bacterium | reverse complement strand
ACCGGAAAGGGGGAGAAATCCGTACCCGAAGGGGTAGAAAAAAGTACCGTGAAAAATGCAAAGGGGGAGAGATTGGTACCCTAATGGGGAGAGATTGGTACTAGGGAGTCAGAAGGGATTAATTAAAATACAAATTATGGAAAAACATACTATGAACGGAGAAAACGAAATTATCCGCCTCGATGATCGGCTAGTCTATCACGGCTCTTACAGCCTGACGGCACGGGCGACAAAAACGATTTGTTACGTAATGGCAAAATACGTCGATCCCGGATCATCTACATTACCGGATGTGATAAGGGTGCCTGTAGCGGACTTACACAGGGCCTTGATGGACGGGCGACAGGGTAAGGCCTCGAAATCATTCTATGGCGAGATAAGCCGCCTGTGTGAGGAACTGACTTCAAGCCGGATCGTGTTTCAATCGGATGTGAAAGTGGATGGTGTCGAGCTAGAGGGGCACGTGTACTGGTGCTCGGCGGTGGTTCCGAAGAAGTACAGGGGAGCCAGGTACATAGATTTTTATTTTTGCAAATATCTTGAGCAATTCCTTCTCGGGTTATCGAAATACGTACGGCTGTACCGTCCTGAATTGAATCGTTTGAAAACGGGTTATGCCATCCGGCTGTTCCAGATGTTGAAGGGGGAGCGAAACCGTAAGGAAAAATTCGGAAAAAAAAGCGTGTATGTTTTCGAGGTGGAACGGCTGCGCTTTCTGCTGGGGCTTGGAGAAAAATATAGGGGCTACAAGGAGCTGAAACGGTGGATACTGGAGCCGTCATTAAAGCAAATCAATAAAGAAACAACAGTTCGTGTACTCGATGTTGCAGAAATTAGGAGGCAAGGTGGAAGAAAGGTAACGCACTTGGAATTTCATTTTGTCAGCCAATCACCGGAGACATACGTGGGCTACGTACCGGAAGGAAAACCCTTACCGGATTTCGTTCCGGAAGCGGGAGATTTGAACAAGCTTTCCCGCTCGGAGATGAATGCATACGAATTGTTAATTAACTTCGGGGTGAAGGCCGGAATTGCCTACCGGAAGATACTGCCGGAGATCAAGGGGAGTGAGTCGCATGGTTTTGAAGATTACTTTATCCGGCACGCGCTGGCTTGGTTTGATGAAAAGGCAAGGAATAAAAAATCGAGGACGCAGGCTGCGGCAACTTTTGTAACATGGTGGACACAGCACCGGATTTTTGACGTGACGGGTGATGCGTGGATACGGATTAACGAGCGGGTGGTTCGGGATCGGAAGCAATTGGAACGGGAGCATCCGGAGTCGTTCGAGAATCGGCTGGTGGCGCGGGGGATGACGGATGGGGCGTTTAGGGATTGGTATCGG
>JAHDDF010000729.1 GCA_020629475.1 Saprospiraceae bacterium | reverse complement strand
AATAACTTCTTCGAAAACCTATTCGGATACGAGTGGGAATTGACGAAGAGCCCCGCAGGTGCCAACCAGTGGCAAGCGAAGGGTGTAAGCGAAGGAAAAATCCCGGATGCTTTCGGTGGTGAAAACCGCATCCCTACCATGTTGACCACGGATTTATCCCTACGTTTCGATCCCGCTTACGAGAAAATCTCAAGAAGATTCTACGAGAACCCTGACCAATTCGCGGATGCTTTCGCAAGGGCTTGGTTCAAGTTGACCCACAGGGATATGGGACCAATCGGTAGATACCTAGGACCCGAGGTTCCTTCCGAGGAATTGGTCTGGCAAGATCCACTTCCGGCAAACGATAATGCACCGCTTTCCGATGCTGAAATCAAGGGTTTGAAGTCGGAGATTATGGCTTCCGGACTTTCCGTTTCCGAATTGGTTTCCGCAGCTTGGGCTTCCGCGTCCACTTACCGTGGTTCCGATATGCGTGGTGGCGCTAACGGTGCTAGAGTACGCCTTTTACCGCAGAGGTACTGGGAGGTAAATAATCCTTCTTCCTTGGATAAGGTTATTTCCGCTTTAGAAGGAATTCAAGCAGGAAAGAACGTTTCCTTGGCTGACTTGATTGTTCTTGGTGGTTGTGCCGCTATTGAAAAAGCTGCCGCTGACGGAGGTTTTGAAATCGAGGTTCCGTTTACCCAAGGACGTGTGGACGCTAGCCAAGATCAAACGGACGTTGCTTCCTTCGCTCACTTGGAGCCGGAAGCGGATGGTTTCCGTAACTACCTGAAAAAGGATTACGGTATTTCCGAGGAGGAAATGTTGGTGGATAAGGCACACCTTATGGGTCTTACCGCTCCTGAAATGACGGCACTGGTAGGTGGTATGCGTGTACTAGGAACCAACTTCGACGGTTCTTCCGAAGGTGTACTTACCGATAAGCCGGGTGTTCTTTCCACGGATTTCTTCGTAAATCTTTTGGATATGGGTACCGTTTGGAGAGCGCCTAGAAAAGGACGCGTTTTCAAAGGGAAAGACAGAATGACCGATGAGGTTAAATGGACGGCAACCAGAGTTGACCTAGTATTCGGTTCAAACTCTGAATTGCGCGCATTGGCTGAAGTTTACGCTTGTAACGACGGTAAGGAGAAATTCGCGAAGGATTTCGTTGCTGCCTGGAACAAGGTTATGAACGCCGACAGATTCGACTTGAATTAGTCTTTAGAGAGAATATAGTTTTTTAGGAACGGTGGATCTTTTGGTCCACCGTTTTTTTGTTCTTGTTGTAATGACAAATAATCTTAAGGACATTCTCTTAGCAAGGCTTTTGCCTCAGCGAGGCAATCCATTATTCGAATT
>JAHDDF010000193.1 GCA_020629475.1 Saprospiraceae bacterium | reverse complement strand
ATTACTAAATTTTAAACAGGCTCTAAGAATTTACGACTTGTATCTCTCCAATAATCCCGCAAAACGATATACGTCCTCGAAGGAATTATACAGCGGAACGGGCGCGATGCGGATTACGTTCGGTTCCCGCCAATCGGCTACTACCCCATTTTCCGTAAGGAAGTCAAATAAGGCTTTTCCTCCTTCTCCCGTAAGAATGGAGAGTTGGGCTCCCCTATCAGAATCCTCCTTGGGTGTAATGATTTCAAATTCCCTTCCTTGGGTTACTAGATCATCTAAAAGACTTCTCAAATAAGCCGACAATTTCAATGACTTTTCCCGAAGGGCTTCCATCCCCGCTTTTTCAAAAATATCCAAGGAGACTTTATGCGGTGCCATAGCAAAGATTTGAGCGTTGCTCAACTGCCAACCCGCGGCACCTTTCATGGGGATAAATCCTTTTTTCATTTGGAAACGTTCCCCTTCATCATGACCCCACCATCCGGCAAAACGAGGGATATCCGGATTATCACCGTGCTTTTCATGTACGAAGGCACCGCTTGGTCCACCGGGACCGGAATTCAAGTATTTATAACTGCACCATACCGCGAAATCGACGCCCCAATCATGAAGTTTCAAAGGCACGTTTCCTGCGGCATGAGCTAGATCATAGCCGATATTTGCCCCTACTTCACGTGCGGTTTTCGCAATGGTTTCCAAGTCATAATATTGCCCCGTATAATAGTTTACGCCACCAAACATGACAAGGGCTACTTCGTCCCCGTGTTTCCGGATGACATCCAAGATATCCTCCGTCCTAAGGCAATGTTCCCCTTCCCTTGGTTCTACTTCGATAACAACTTCCTCCGGATTCAAGCCATGATAGCGGGCTTGGGTTTCCATGGCGTATTGGTCGGAAGGAAAAGCACCGCCCTCCATAATGATTTTATTCCTTTTCCCTTTCGGGCGATAAAAGGAAACCATCATTAAATGAAGGTTGGTGGTTAAGGTATTCATGATTACGACTTCCCCGGGCTTCGCCCCAACGATTCTAGCCGCTTGCTCACTAAAAAACCGATGGTAATACATCCAAGGCATATCGCCACGGAAGTGTCCTTCCACCCCATGTTCTTGCCAGTGCGCCAATTCGGAATCCAGTGCCGCCTTTACTCCTTTAGGTTGAAGTCCCAATGAATTTCCGCACAAGTAGATACAGTCCTCACCATTGTGTTGAGGGAAGTAAAATTCCTTCCTGAAATCCTTGAGCGGATCTTGAGCATCTAATTCACGGGCGTATGAGAGTGTATTTTTCAGCATGGTAGGTTGAGTTATTCGAACAAGGAGGTTTGTTTTCCGAATTTTGCGGGATTTTCCAAGCGTAATAATCTTGCTTTCATATCCAATCCGTAGGCAAATCCGGTTAAGTCACCGCTTTTTCCGATGACCCGATGGCAAGGCACCATAATAGGAATGGGGTTTCGGGCATTGGCGCCACCCACGGCACGGACGGTTTTAGGGTCACCTAATTTCTCCGCTATTTCTGAATAGGAAACGGTGGTGCCGTAGGGGATTTTAACCAACTCCTCCCAGACCTTTTTATCAAAATCACCGGCTCCTGACCAATCGAATTCCACGGAAAAATCACGTCTATTCCCAAGGAAGTATTCCTTGATTTGTTGAACGATGTTCTTGGTGGAATCCGGGATTGTTTCTTCTGCTCCTTCCTCCATCCATCTCAGGTAAGTTACCCCGAATGGCCCCATACCCAATTCAAGAAATCCGAACTCGGTTTGAAATACGGCGACTTCGGTCATGGTTAGGAAAATTTCTTGGTTCCCCAAGCGTCCAATTCTTCCTCTGACCAAAGTTCAGGATAGAAAATGATGCGTTGGTTTTTGGGCGGTAAATACTGTTGCCAGTTGGTTCCTCCCGTAGCGGAAATTTCCTCCGGCTCACGGTTTAAGTGACGAACGGCTGCCTTGTAATGGGCAAGTGGCCAGCGGACATTGGCATTCAAATCATGTTCACGCATTAGCCCGATAAGTTGCTTATCCTTCTGCTCCTCCGGGCTAAGGGATTGGTACAATTTGAGGATATTTTTTTCCTTGGATTCTTGCCCCAATTCAACAAGTTGCTTGCCGTATTTTGCTTCGAATTGGCGTAGAGTCAAGGTCTTCTTCCCTGTCGCTAATTCGGTAGCACCCGTTTTCCAATACAGATCACCATACATATCCTCGATATTAGAACCGGAGTGCCCTTCCCTTTTGGTAAAATGTACGAGATTAATAAAGTCCGTGCTAACTACCTCAATTTTCCGGTACTGCGCGGATTGGAATCCACTTGCGGGAAGAAGACTCATCCTGAATTTCAGGAACTCGGGTTTATCCATTCCCCCTACTACTACATCAAATGATGTATCAAGGATACGGAAGTAATTATTGATTCTTGAAAGTTGTCGTTTCAATAGTTCTGCTTCGACCTTTTCCTCAACAAGCAGGCGCTCATAGGCATCAAGGATTAAACGGAAATATAACTCCGTAATTTGATGGTAAATGATAAAAATGCGCTCATCGGGAATTGGTGTTTTGGGGCTTTGTAGACTAAGAAGGGTATCAAGGTGGATATAATCCCAATAGGTGAGGTAATCCGCATAAAGTAAGCCATCAAGATAAGACATCATGTCCTGTCCCATGGCGGCATATTTCTCCTCCAGCTTATCCAGCCGGGTCAGCATGTCGTGCGTTAATTGCATGTTGCTAATGTTTTTTTTGTGGTGTTGTTCGATATCAAAAGCTCGACAAGCGAACAATACATTGCCTTTATGTCTAATTGAGGTAAAAAGGAAGGGATCAACGGGCGCATTTCAGCCCCAAATATATGCAAAAGAGACAAAGGAGAACGCTTCCAAGGATATTCATTATCGCATAAAGGGGTTGAGTTTCGAAAAGCTTGAAAGTCTCGGCTGAAAAGGTGGAAAAAGTGGAGAATCCTCCACAAAAACCGGTCATTAATCCGTACCGAACGGAATCCGACAGCCCGGATTTTCCGGCAACTCCGGAAAGATAACCTAAAATGATACATGCCATAGCATTTACCACAAGGGTTGCCCAAGGGAAAGATGAATCCATTGGACTAAAGATTTTGGAAACCGAATATCTACAAAGGCTTCCTAGACCACCTCCCAAGAAAACATAAAGCCAGATCACGCACTAGCAGCTTTTGCTTTGGCTATTCTTTTCTTTCTGGCAATGATGTAGAGAATACCGGAAGAGGTCAGCGCAACTCCTAGAATAATAATGGTAAGCGGAAGAATTCCTAAGTCACTTAAAGCATACGCCATGATAATGAATAACAGATTTACTAAAACCAAGACGAAAGTACCCTGCATATGCGTAAACCCGCAATCCAAAAGAAGGTGGTGGATATGCGTTTTATCCGGATAAAAAGGAGATTTCCCTTTTAGCATCCTTGTCGTAAATACTCTAAGCGTATCGAACAAGGGAATAACCAAGATACCTATTGCTACGGCAGGGGCTGAATTCACCGCTAGTGGATGTCCTTCCTCATTCAAGGCAATATTGTGCTCAATAAAACTTATCGCGAGCATTGAGCATATAAGCCCAATTAGAAGAGAGCCCGTATCTCCCATGAAAATTTTCGCGGGAGTATAATTGTAATTTAAGAAAGCCGTGGTTGCCCCAATTAAACCGAAGGAAATAATTGCCATATCCATCCTATCCACCATCAAGAACCAAGTACCTAAGGTCAGGGAAATCAAAGTAGCTACGGAACCTGCTAAGCCATTAATTCCATCAATAAGGTTAAAGGCATTGATACAGATGAATATCACGAAAACGCTCAAGGGCATGGCGAACCATTCAGGCAATTCATAAATCCCCAGCACCCCTTGGAAGGAAGTCAACTTAATGCCTGCATAAAATACAAGGATACCGGCGGCGGCAAGTTGCCCGACCATCTTCTTATAAGGGGAAATGGGATCGATATCGTCCTTGGCCCCCATCAAGAAAATGATTACGAAGGAAGCTAGGATATACTGTAAATCCCCGAAGGTATTAAAAGGCGTCCACATGATGACGGAAAAAATCACACCCGCAAAAATTCCTATTCCTCCAAGGGAAGGAGTAATTTCAGTGTGGGCACGACGACCACCCGGCATATCCACTAACCCCTTTTCCTTAGCCACCTTGATAATGGAAGGAATCGCGAAGAAAGTAACCGCAAATGCCGTGATAAAACTTAGGATGATATCGTACATGTAACCCTAGGGTATTGTGGTTTCAATGGCAAAGGTACGGTTTGGTCATAAATTAACCTAGTCACTTTTATTTTGCGCTTGCAAGAAACCAAGGAAAAGATGCCCTAGTATTTGATGGGAAGCAGCTAACCTATGCCCGTCGGCCACCAAATGAAGTCTTGCTTTATTTTCCTCGGAAAAACGTATCGAGTTCTCGAACGGGATAATCTTGTCATCCCATCCGTGAATAACGCTAATCGTTTCCGCATTTACCGGATAATCCCGGACCGGATATCCGGAGCGGTATAAAGCCGGGCACATAAGAAAAAGAGAAGGAACCGGAAATATACCTGAACAAACCACGGAGACATATCCTCCCATGCTTGACCCTACCAATACTTTAACGGCTTTTTCTTTTTCAAGAAGCCCCGAGAGTAATTCGACCCTTTCCGTAACATCCTTACAATTTCTATAATCCACGGAAATAGTCCTGTAACCAAGCTTTTCAGCAATTCCGCGTAATAACTGAATCTTGGAGCCATTGGGTCCACTTTCCTTGCCGTGGGAAAAAATTACCGTATTCATGAGCATTATAATTGTTATCGGATTTTGGCTTTGACAGGCAAAAATGTTGCTGTTTTAAACTTGTGTATCTTCTTGATATTCAGGATGTATCCCGATAAGAATCGGGACATAAGATTTATCCCGACTCCTATCGGGATAAGACTCTAGGTGATTATTTTACTACCAAATCGTCTTATGTCTTATGTCTTTAGTCTGATAATCAGTTTATTATTTAAGTATTGATTGGTTTTTATAGCCACACGATTGCCTATCAAAGCCCGATTTTTTTTGATCGCCCCAAATTTCCATTATTTATCGGAAAGGAATAAACTCCTGTCTAAGTTTGGTTGAACCTTCCGAAAAAAAACACGTCCTTTAATACGGTTTTCATACTATTTGAAATGAGAATATTACTCGCTATTTTCCTTATTTGCCCCTTAATCCTTCCCTTGGATTTGCTTGCGCAAAACCCGGGGAAAGAAGCCTATGACAGTGCCCTTCGACTAAGGAGGGAGGGAAATTATAAGGATGCGGTAAAGCTCTTCACCTCGGCAATGGAACACACCGACGGGGATGTACTCGAAATACGGATTCAAAGGGGATATACGTTCTATTACCTTAAAGATTACGGCTCCGCCGTAGAGGATTTTAAAGTTTGGGCTTCCGTCGCACCAAAGGATGCGGACGCCCATATTGCACTCGGAAAGGCGCTCATGAAAGTACCTGCCCCAATAGAGGCAATTAGCTCATTCAATGAAGCCATTGAGCTTGACCCGGAAAATGCTACTGCCTTAAACGACAGAGGAATGGTGAAATCCTCCCTGAAACAATTCGCGGGTGCCCTCGATGATTTTGAGAGCGCCATCCTTCATCGCCCTGATTTTGCCTCCGCCTACAATAATGCAGGTGCGGCTCGTTTTTTCAATCAAGATATAGACAACCCCATTGAATCGGATATCATCGCGGCAAGGAATTTATTTTCCCAAGCCATAGAAGCGGATCCGACACTCGCCATCGCTTACAGGAATCGTGGTGCCATGCATCTCTTCCTTGAATCCTTCGGGAATGCGACCGAGGATTTTAGGGTTGCGGCTAGATTAACACCCGACGACCCCGTCGCATTTTTTTATGCGGGCGTTGCTTATGCCAGAAAAGGGGAACCCAATTTAGGAATCGATTTCCTGGAACAAACCTTAGAGGTTAAACCCACCTTTTTCTATGCCTTGGAGGCACAAGCGGATATCAGAAAACAACAAAATAGATTCGATGACGCCATTGAATTATACAAGGAGGCAAAAAGGGCGGCACCGGACCATCAAACTGTTTTCAAGGGATTAATGGATTATAAAATTGCCGTAATTCACGCCCACAAAAAGGATAAAACGGAAATGTTTAGCCGATTAAAATCGGCAAAAAAACTCGGTGCGTTTTCCGATAAGGCGGTCTATAAGAAATTCCTTTCGCAAAGGGAGTTCAGGAGTTATCGAAGCAATAAAAAATTCCGTAGGTTCACCAAGTCGCTATCAAAATTGAAGAAAGAATACAAATTCCTTAAATCCGAATTGAGATGGTTCAGGATGCTTTCTGATTAGCTCCCGGTAAAAGTGTATGAAAAAACACCCACAAAACAATTATTGTACTTGATACACTAAGCAAGAATGATTAGATTTGTATCACAAACAAACCTTACCGGCCATGCAAATTATTGACCACCAAAGGACCAAGATCGTAGCTACGGTCGGTCCTGCTTCAAGTTCCTATGACAATCTCCTTGAACTCACTAAGGCGGGCGTCAATATTTTCCGTTTAAATTTTTCACACGGCACCCATGAGGACCACCTCAAGGTGATTAACCGTATCAACTACATCAACGAGAAGTACAACCTTCACGTTGGTATCCTCTGCGATCTTCAAGGTCCTAAATTGAGGGTCGGACAAATGGAAAATAATGGTCTCGAAATCAAAAAAGGGGATGTCCTAACATTCGTAAACGAGGAGTGCGTCGGTAATATGGAACGCATTTACATGAGTTACGAACGTTTTGCCAAGGACGTAAAAGTAGGCGAAAAAGTATTAGTGGATGACGGGAAGTTGCAATTGGAGGTTATTGAAACCAATGAGGAAGATACCGTAAAACTCAAGGTCCTGCATGGAGGGGTTTTATCATCCCGCAAAGGTGTCAACCTTCCCAACACGGACATTTCCCTTCCTTCCCTTACGGAAAAGGATCAGCGTGACCTCAATTTCATCCTCACGCAAAATATACATTGGATTGCCCTATCATTCGTAAGGCGTGCCAAGGACGTGAAGGATTTGGTTAAGCAAATCGAAGAGGCAGGGCATATCGCTAAGGTGATAGCTAAAATTGAAAAACCGGAAGCCGTGGATAACATTAAATCCATAATCAAGGCTTCAAACGGTATCATGGTGGCAAGGGGGGATTTAGGCATCGAGGTTCCTATGGAAAGGCTACCCATTATCCAAAAGGATATCATCCGCAGGTGTATACAACGGTCGCGCCCGGTTATCGTTGCTACCCAAATGATGGATAGTATGATCACTAGCCCTACCCCTACCCGCGCCGAAATCACGGATGTAGCCAACGCGGTAATGGACGGTGCGGATGCGGTAATGCTTAGCGGGGAAACCTCCGTAGGTGCACACCCGGTCTTGGTGGTTGAGGCAATGAATAAAATTATTGAAGCGGCAGAGAAAAACTATGCTCCTCCCGTTCGTCCTAAAGCTAGTTCAAAATCAAGTACTTTCCTTTCTGACGTAATTTGCTATAATGCCGGAAAAACGGCGGACGAAATAAATGCCTGCGCCATAGTAGGAATGACTACCTCCGGCTATACCGCCTTCAAAGTATCATGCTACCGCCCGAAAGCTAACATTTACATCTTTTCCGACCGCCCTGAGATGCTTTGCGTCCTTAATTTGGTTTGGGGTGTTAAGTGCTTTTATTACGATAAATTTACCACCACCGACGGGACCATCGAGGATGTTACGGAAATTCTAAAAAAGGCGGGAGAAGTTAAAGAGGGGGATATTGTCGTGAATACGGGATCCATGCCGCTGCATAAGCGATATCGAACCAATATGCTCAAAATCACCCTTGTAGAGTAACACCAAAAAAGGGAAGTCACAAAAATAAGGGTACAAACAGGGTTAAAAACTTGTCTTTACTAGGTTTTCGCCTTTCCGGCTAGCCTATTTACTTGTATCTTTGAGGGAACCGTAAATCACCCTCAATGCGTGTAAAAGTCATCAATCGTTCCAAGAACCAACTTCCTGAGTACAAGACGGAAGGTAGCGCCGGGATGGACCTAAGGGCGGATATTGCCGATCCCTTGACCCTTTCCCCCTTGGAAAGAATTCCCGTACCTACGGGACTATACATGGAACTCCCTCTTGGATACGAGGCTCAAATCCGTCCCAGAAGTGGTATGTCCTTGAAAAAAGGGCTTTCTTGCGCCAATACACCCGGCACCATTGATAGTGACTATCGAGGCGAAATCAAAGTCATAATGATAAACCTT
>JAHDDF010000192.1 GCA_020629475.1 Saprospiraceae bacterium | reverse complement strand
TGTAGTAGGGTTCGGTATTGATCTCGGAGAAAACAAGTATTCCGTTACCCTTAACGCCGTAGAGGTTAACACCAATTGGAAACAATTCATCATTCCTATTCCAGATGCCTCCAAGTTGGATCCGGAAAAAGGAATGTTTTACTATTCCGAAGGACCGGAAGACGGTGAAGGATATACTTTCTGGATTGATGAAGTGAAGTTCGAAAGACTTGGGACATTGGGTACTCCAATCCCTGCCATCGCGGAAGGACAGGATATCATCCGTTCCGCGGAAACCGGACAGACTTTCCCGGTGGATGGCGTAACCGCTACCATTAATCTTCCCAATGGAGTGGATCAATTGGTAGCAATGGCTCCTGCTTATCTGGACTATACCTCCTCCGATCCTTCCGTGGCTATCGTAAATGACGGTCAAATTACCGTATTGGATGCGGGTTCCGCTACCATTACCGGTAAATTAGGAGATACGGATGCTTCCGGTTCCATTACCATTGAATCTTCCGGACAGGCGGTATTGCCTACTACAACGGCGCCTATCCCAACTGTTGACCCGGATAGCGTTATTTCATTGTTTAGTAATGCATATGACGATGTCCCTGTTGACCTATGGAACACCTATTGGGAATTCTCCACTGCGGAAACCTTCGACGTACAAGTAAACGGTGATGACATCAAGCGTTACACCAACCTTAATTTCGTAGGAATCGAGTTTACGTCCCAAACGATTAACGCCACGGACATGACCCACTTCCACATTGATATTTGGACACCGGACCCAACGGATCTCCCTGCGGCATTCCGTGTTCTTCTTGTGGACTTTGGTGCTAATAATGTCTTCGATGGCGGTGATGATACTTCTCATGAGGTTTCCTTTACCTCCCCTACCCTACAAACCGGTACTTGGATAAGTTTGGATATTCCATTATCCGCATTTACGGGGCTTACCAATAGAGCTAACTTGGCACAATTGGTTCTTTCCGGTGATCTTCCCAACGTATTCGTTGATAACGTTTATTTCTACGATTCCGGCGATGGTGGCGGAGGCGGCGGAGGTGGCGGTGATACGCCTACGACGGCTGCTCCTACTCCGACAGAAAACGCGGGTGACGTGATTTCCATTTATAGTGATGCTTACTCCAACGTACCCGGCACCAACTTCAACCCGGATTGGGGGCAGGCAACCTCACAATCCGAGGTTTCCATTGCGGGCAATAACACCATGCTTTACGCCAATTTCAACTACCAAGGAACAGAATTCGCTTCCTCGATTGATGTTTCCGCGATGACGCATTTACACATCGATGTATGGACCAATAATTCAAGTGACTTGAATGCTTTCCTTATTAGCCCCGGTCCTGTTGAAACACCGTATTCCATATCCGTTCCCACTTCAGGTTGGGCAAGTATAGATATTCCGTTAACGGCATTCTCACCGGTTGATCTTGCCGATGTTTTCCAAATGAAATTCGACGGAAACGGGGATATTTACTTGGATAATATCTACTTCTATGATGACGGCGGAAGCGGCGGCGGAGGCGGTAATGATACCCCAACCGTAGGCGCTCCTACTCCTACGGAAAATGCGGCAAACGTAATTTCCATTTATAGCGATTCGTACTCAAATGTTCCCGGAACTAACTTTAATCCGTTCTGGGGTCAATCCACCGTACAATCCGAAGTATCCATTGCAGGTAACAATACCATGCTTTATTCCGGATTAAACTATCAAGGAGTAGAGTTGGCTTCAGGGATTGACGTATCCGGAATGACGCATTTACACATTGATGTATGGTCCGCTAACTCAAGCGTACTAGAGGCGTTTATCATTAGCCCGGGTCCCGTGGAAACACCTTACGATGTTTCCGTACCTACCTCGGGCTGGTTGAGTTTGGATATTCCATTAACCGATTTCTCACCCGTAGATCTAACCGACGTTTTCCAATTCAAATTTGAAGGAAACGGGGATGTCTATTTAGACAATATTTATTTCTACGCACAATAGAAAATCAGATATCACCTACCTCCGGAACTTTCTTTGGAGGTAGGTGATAACTTTTCCTTATTAATGCTAATAAAATCCAACTTGAGATAATTTCAAGCCGGAACATTAACCCCTCCTGAATCTCAATTAGAAATTAAATGGATAATAAAAGAATCATCTTTTTTGCTTGTATCTGCCTCCTATTTTCAGGACTCTTTTTTGGAGCCTGTAATGAAGAGGACACACCTGAGCAACCCAATTGGCAATTGGTTTGGCAAGATGAATTTGACGGAGCGGCGGGAGAACTTCCGGATGCTTCCAAATGGTCATTTGATATCGGCACGGATTGGGGTAACCAACAACTGGAATACGATACGGACAGACCTGAAAATGCTTCTACCGACGGTAACGGGAATCTCGTTATTACGGCAAGAGAGGAAAATTTCGCGGGCAGGGCTTATACCTCGGCAAGAATTAAGACCCAAGGGAAATTCGAGCAAACCTATGGCAGATTCGAAGCTAGGTTAAAAACACCTTTTGGCCCAGGATTATGGCCCGCGTTTTGGTTGCTTGGCGCCAATATCGACGAGGTAAGCTGGCCACAGTGCGGTGAAATCGACATCATGGAATTGAGAGGTCAAGAACCTAGCATCATTCACGGTTCCCTTCACGGACCCGGAAATTTCGGCGGGGACGCGCTTACCGCTAGCTACTCATTAACCAACGACCGATTTGACTCCGACTTCCATATATTCGCCGTAGAATGGGGAGAAGATTATATCAATTATCTGGTAGACGATGAAGTCTACTATACCATAACACCCGATGACCTTAATGGTGAATGGGTTTTCGATCATGATTTCTTTATCATCCTAAACGTTGCGGTGGGCGGGAACTATGTAGGTTTTCCCTCTCCGCAAACGCCATTCCCTCAAACCATGACGGTGGATTACGTAAGGGTGTATAAAGACATGTAAATAAAAAAACCGGATTCCGGGTAGTATGAGCATTACCATATCTAAAAGTGAGAGAATGAAGAGCAAGGACAAGAAAGGGACTGCTATTCAAAAAGTAAAAATTTGGGACGAGGACTATTTCATGATAGCAAACATGGATGAACTCCGCCCATTTTTCATGAGCATCGTAAGTGACGGCAATCACTGGATGTTTATTTCAAGTACCGGTGGCTTGAGTGCCGGTCGTAAAAATGCGGGATACGCTTTATTCCCCTATTACACGGATGATAAAATCACGGAATCCGCGAACGTAACAGGAAGTAAATCCATATTCAGGGTCCTCAAGGATAACACCTATCATATCTGGGAGCCCTTCTCTGATAGGTACGAGGGCATCCATAAGGTTTCCAGAAACCTTTATAAGAACGTTTACGGTAATAAGGTAATCTTCGAGGAAATCAATCATGACCTTGGATTAACCTTCCGTTATTCCTGGAACTCCAGCGCCAAATATGGCTTCGTAAAAAAGGCGACCATAAGCAACCACTCAGGTAATCGCTTGGAGGTTTCCGCCTTGGACGGCATCCAAAACATCGTTCCTTACGGTGTCCATAATGATTTGCAGAATGGTTTCAGTAACCTCGTGGACGCTTATAAGAGAAACGAACTGGTAGTAGATAGCGGTGTCGGGATTTTTGCCTTAAGCGCCATTATCGTTGACCGTGCCGAACCAAGTGAAGCCTTGAAGGCAAACGTGGCTTGGTCCATGGGAATGGATAACCCGACCCATTTGGTGAGCTCACTTCAGCTTAAAAACTTCCGAAGAGGAAAAGAGCTAAAAGAGGAAACCGACGTAAAGGCGGAAAGAGGTGCTTACTTCATCCACTCCAACATCATCCTTCCTGCCGGCGAGGAGAAATCTTGGTTCATCGTGGCGGAAGTCAACCAAAACCACGCAGGTATTGCCAAGATAAATCACGCCATTAAAAACCAAGCCGACCTACATGACTCGGTAATGGCGGATATCGAGGCAGGCACCAAGAAACTCATAGGATTGGTAGCCGCATCCGATGGCATCCAACACTCTTCCGATCATCTACGTGATACCCGCCATTTCGCCAATACCATGTTCAACATCATGCGTGGCGGAATTTTCGACTTCAATTACGACATTGAAAAGAAGGACTTCTTGGATTACCTATCCAAAGCGAACAAATCCGTTTACGCGGAATTCAAAGGAAAATTAGAATCATTATCCGAAGTATTCCCTGCCTCGAAATTAAAGGAATTGGCAAAGGATTGCGGTAACGCGCACTTGGCTCGCTTGAGCATGGAATACATGCCCCTAAAATTCAGTAGAAGACACGGTGACCCAAGCCGTCCTTGGAATAAATTCTCCATCAATACGGTGAACGAGGAGGACGGCTCCAAAATATTGGACTACGAAGGAAACTGGAGGGATATCTTCCAGAATTGGGAAGCGCTTTCACGCTCCTACCCCCAGTTCCTAAGCAGCATGATCCACAAGTTCCTCAATGCTTCCACCTTTGACGGGTATAACCCCTACCGCGTTACCAAAGGCGGTTTTGATTGGGAAGCCATTGAACCGGACGACCCATGGTCTTACATCGGTTATTGGGGGGATCACCAAATCATATACCTCCTCAAATTCCTTGAATTATTGGATGCGCATGCTCCTGAAAAGCTGGAGCAATATTTCGGGGAGGACATGTTCGTTTACGCCAATGTTCCCTATAAAATCAAGGACCACTCCGCTATACTTTCTAACCCGAAGGATACCATTGATTTCGATTTTGAAGCCGATGAACATATCCGTGCGGAAAGGGACAAGAGAGGTGCCGACGGTGCGCTTATTTTCAATGCCAAGGGAGAAATTCATACCGTAAACTTCGTTGAGAAAATATTGGCTTCCTTATTGGCGAAGCTTTCCAACTTCATCCCTGAAGCCGGGATCTGGTTGAATACCCAACGCCCGGAATGGAACGATGCCAACAACGCATTGGTCGGTAACGGGGTTTCCATGGTAACCCTGTATTACATCAGACGATTCGTCACCTTCTTCAAGCAAGCCATCGGGAAATCCGATTTATCCGAAGTCACGGTTTCAGCGGAATTGCATTCCCTGTATTCCGCCATCAAGGATGCTTTCAAGGAAAACGAATCCCTGACGCAAGGAAAAATCAACGACAAGCAGAGAAAAACCTTCTTGGATGCACTCGGTAATGCGGCAAGCAATTACAGGAACGGTATTTACGCTACATCCTTTACGGGAAATAAGGAAATGGTCTCCTTGAAGGAAATCGAAAACTTCCTTGATTCCTGCTTGCTTCATATCGAGCACACCATCCGTGCAAACAAGAGAACGGACGATCTATACCATGCCTACAACTTGATGACCGTAGAGAACGAGGACGAAGTTTCCGTTTCCTATCTCAGCGAAATGCTGGAAGGTCAAGTAGCCGTTTTGAGTTCAGGATACCTTTCTTCCAAGGAGTCCTTGGAAGTACTCGACGGCATGAAGGCAAGTGCCCTTTTCCGCCCGGATCAATACAGCTATATCCTTTATCCCAATAAGGACCTTCCCGGGTTCATGGAGAAAAATAACATTCCTAAATCCGCCGTGGAGCAATCCATCTTATTGATGAGTATGCTCAGGGACGGCGACAAGCGAATCATCAATCAGGATATAGAAGGAAAATTCCACTTTAACGGTCTTTTCAATAACGCGAATAACGTAGCTGAGGTATTGGATACCATCATAGCATCCGATGGACCTTATACCGCTATGGCGAGAAAGGAGAGAGCCCGCATCCTAGGAATTTTCGAATCCGTTTTCGTACACAAGGAGTTCACCGGACGCTCCGGCACCTTCTTCGGTTACGAGGGACTAGGTTCCATTTATTGGCACATGGTCTCCAAGTTGCAGTTAGCGGTAATGGAGGTTTGCCTGAAGGCAATCGAGGAAGAGGAAAGCCCGGAAACCATCGGTAGGCTCCTAGAGCATTACTATGAAATTAACGAAGGAATCGGGGTACATAAAGACCCTTCCCTTTACGGTGCCTTCCCTACTGATCCTTACTCCCACACCCCTGCAGGAAAAGGGGCACAGCAGCCCGGAATGACCGGACAGGTAAAGGAGGACATCCTTTCCCGTTTCGGGGAATTAGGGGTATTCGTGAAGGACGGAAAACTCTATTTCTACCCTTGTATGCTTCGCAAAAACGAATTTCTCTCCAAGGAGGAAATCTGCGGATATATTGATGTAAACGGGGAGGAAAAACAATTACACCTTCCCAAGGATTCCTTGTGCTTTACCTATTGCCAGGTTCCCGTAATCTATCAATTATCGGATAATAACTCAATGGAAATAAGCTTTACGGATGGCACGAAGAAAAGCATTGACTCCTTGGTTTTGGACAAGGAAACCAGCGCGAAGATTTTCGGAAGAACAGGAGAAGTACTGAGCATTTCCGCATCCGTTTCAAGAAGTGTACTTAAGTAATCCCCCTTTTCTAATTTATAATCAAACATCTAATGAATCGAGGTATGGAATTTTTAGGTCCCGTAACATTATGGAAAGTAGCACTTGCCCTAACGGTATTCATTAGCATGACCATCCTATTATTCTCTTGTGGAAACATAAGTAAAGAAGGAAGGGAGATAACTAAACCACAAACGAAAAAAGCAGTGACGGCAAAGGATATATTAGGCAACCCGGCATTCCAAGCCATCTCATTCGGTGGCTACCGGCAAAATACGAGGGACATTCAACCCACGGTAGAAATGCTGGAGGAGGATATGTTAATCCTCCACGCTATGGGAATCCGGGTACTCCGGACTTACAATACCAAATTGGCGCATGCTACCAATGTAGTTAAGGCAATAGACAAGATCAAGAAGAAGAATCCTGATTTTGAGATGTACGTCATGCTTGGTGCTTGGATAGATTGCCAAGGGGCTTGGACACCAAACCCCAATCACGATATCGAAAGCGAGGCAGACAATGCGGCGGAAATCGAAAGAGCCGTTAAACTAGCGAACGAGTACCCTGACATCATTAAAATCATAGCCGTAGGTAATGAGGCAATGGTAAAATGGGCGGCTAGTTATTTCGTACAACCGGGTGTCATCCTTAAGTGGGTGAATCATTTACAAGGGTTAAAAAAGGAAGGAAAATTACCTGCCGATTTATGGATCACCAGCTCCGATAACTTCGCCTCTTGGGGCGGTGGCGGCGGTGAATACCACGTAGAGGACCTTGAAAAATTAATCAAGGCGGTGGACTACGTTTCCTTGCATACCTACCCCATGCACGACACCCATTACAATCCCCAATTCTGGGGAAATACGGACGATGAAAATAATCTTTCGGAATCCGAAAAAATCGATGCCGCAATGGAGCGTGCCTTGGGTTACGCCAAGGCGCAATACGATAGTACCTCCGCATTTATCCATAATATCCGCCCCGATGTCCCCGTGCACATCGGTGAAACGGGTTGGGCGACTTATTGCAATGGATTCTACGGTACCGGTGGCTCCAAGGCGGTAGATGAATACAAGTCCGGCTTGTACTACAAACTCATGCGGGATTGGACGACCAAGGAAAACATCTCCTGCTTCTATTTTGAGGCATTCGATGAGCCTTGGAAGGATGCGCAGAATCCGGGCGGTTCGGAGAATCACTTCGGTATTTTCGATGTCAACGGAAACGCTAAGTTCGCCATTTGGGACTTGGTGGACAAGGGAACGTTCGAGGGATTATCCCGTGGCGGAAACCCGATTGCAAAAACGCATGAGGGCAATAAGGAAACCCTACTAAAGGACATTCCCGTACCGCCCATGAAAGAGCAGTTAACCATTGCTTATTAAAAATAGAAACCGAATGAAACGAATTTCCTTCTTGATTTTGACCATGGGTCTTTTTGCGTGTAATCCGCAAGGGGAAAAGGAAAATGATGCCATGACTTTCGATATATACGAGACTTCAGCCGCAGGTAATAACTTTACTAAAATAGAGGCAAAGGAGGATGTGGAAAACGCCGTGGAAATCACCTTGAATCCCAAGGAGGAATTCCAGACCATTACGGGGTTCGGGGGCTCGTTTACGCAGGCGTCCGCTACCCTACTCAATCAATTAGGTAAGGAAAACCGGAAGAAGGTAATGGATGCATATTTCGGTGACGAAGGTTCCAAATACTCCTTGACAAGAACCCATATCAACTCTTGTGATTTCTCTACCCACCATTATTCCTACGCGGAGGTGGAAGGGGATAAGGAATTGAAGAATTTCACCATTGAAAGGGATAAAGAAGACATTATCCCCATGATTCTTGAAGCCAAGGAAATTTCCTCGGATGGTTTTGAGGTCATTTCCTCTCCTTGGA